>CANPXW010000154.1 GCA_947587025.1 uncultured Oscillospiraceae bacterium | reverse complement strand
GCATCGAGGACGCGGAGGACTACCGCTCCGCCATCCAGACGCTGAACACCGTCCCCGCTCCCGCCGTGGACCCCCGCGCCAGCGGGAACAACAACTGAAAAACGGGCTGCCGTCAGGCAGCCCGCTTCCTTTTACCCTTTTCAGTCCAGCGACTTTGGCACGATATCGTTCTGCGCCTTGAAGGCTGTCAAAGATTTGTTTTTGACAAGTTCAAGGACGCCTCCGGCAATGCCGGAGGCGTCCCCAGTCGTTTTGTTTTACTTTCTGTCTGTCTGCCGCGTGTGCCTGTGCAGCACCTCTGTCAGCGCGCCGGCACAGGCCAGCAGCAACGTTATCCAGGGCAGCAGCACCGTGCTGTCGCCGGTATCGGGCACCGTGTCGGCTGCCGCGGCGGCTTTGTAGTTCGGGTCCTTCGCCCCACAGCGGCTGCACTTGCCGTCCTTGAAGTCGTGGCCCAGCGCCGGGATGGGCACCGATTTTGTCTCCTCCACGGTGGCGTTGCCCATCTGGCCCACGGCGGTGTACACACGCAAGCCCTCCTCCGTGCAGGTGGGCTCTAACGTCACGGTACTCGTGGTGTTTACCGTCACGCTCGCCTCTTGCGTGCAGCCCTCCCGTAAGCACCGGAAATGGAACGTCGCCTGGGCGTTGTCCGTACTCCATTCGGCCTTGCCGTCCGACACCCACACATGGCCCTTGGCAGGCAGGCTCACGTCCTTTTCATCCGTGAACGTCCGGCCATGGTAGGTCACCTCGGCGGTGTAGCTCAGGCTCCCCGCCTGCTCGCAGGTGGCCGGGGTCTTCCTCGTCTGCGCGGGCTTCACGGTCAAGGTCAGCGGCTCCTCGCCTTTGGTCTTGGCGGGCACGGTGAGGGTGGCGCTGATGGTATTTTTGATGTCATCCTTCTGCCAAGTCCAGTCCCAGAAGGCGCGGTCCCAGTCATAATCGTCGTCGCTGATGAACCGTTTCTTTTCCTCGTCGAAGGGATACTCTCTCTCCTCGTCGCCCACCTTGACTTTCTGGTCCTTGCCGGGCACCCAGGCGTACAGGTTGATGTCGCTGGGGTCCACGGCGGTGTGGTCGCTAGGCGACCAGACCTGACCGCCGATGGTCACGGTCTCGCCCTGCGGGTTGGCGATGGTCAGCCGATAGACCCGCTCGCCGTCCTCGTCTTCCCTGTTGTAGGGGTTACTCACAGATCCGGCCTTCACGGACCCGCTGCCGATCGTCACCTTGCCGGCGCCGATCGTGTCGGCCGTGATGGTGCCGCCGAGGATACGGACGGTGCCGCTGACATTGGGGTCGCCGTCGCCGATGTCATTGTAGGTGCCCTTAGCGGTCACCGCGCCGCCGCAGATCCAGACATCGGCCTTGCCGCTCCCGCCGCCGATGCCCGAGCCGCTCTTGCCAGCAATGGCGGTGACGTGCCCGCCGTTGATGACGATGGTGCCGGCGTCGGGGCGGGTGTCGTGGCTGCCGCTGCCGCCGATGGCCGCGCCGATATTGCCCACGGGGCAGGTGGCGGTCAGGCTGCCGTCCTTGGAATAGTCCTCGTTCTGGCCCCAGATGGTCAGGGTGCAGGGATCGCTGGACGTGTTGTACGTGGTGATACTGCCCATGTGCAGGTCGCAGCCGTTTTCCAATATCAGGTTCACGTCGCCGTGGGCGTACACCCGGGGGCTCACGAAGGTCTGGGTACCCCGGACCACGTACCAGCCCGCGTAGATGTCGGTGCGCGTGGGATCATCCAGCAACTGAGCCTCAACGGTCTTATAGCTGCCCTCATAATATTCCGTACCCTCAAGCAATTTGGAGAGCGGATCATAGTACGTCACCACATAGACGCTGGTGAAGTTCTGCTCATCCTTGCCCCGGGTGAAGCGCAGATGGCCATTCTTGCCCAGATACACATGCTGCTCGGTGCCTGCCGCCCACAGGTAGATGTGGGCGGCCTCCGGGCTGTGGGCCGAGGGATACCAGGTCTTATCGCCCCACTTCACCGTCTCCTTGTCCCGGTTGTACACGGTCATGAGGTACAGAGGCGTGCCGCTCCCGTCCACGGGCCGATGGTCGAAGCTGCTCAGCTGCAGGGAGCCGCTGTCCCCGGTGAATACCACCTGGCCGGTGGTCTTGTTGGCGGTGACGCAGCCGCCGGTCACGGTGAGGCTGGCGCCGATGTCCGTGGCAGTGAGCCGGCCGCCCTTGACCACCACGGCGCCGCCGGTGATGGCGGTGTCGCCCTTGACGGTCATCAGGCCGTCCTGGCTGGCGTCCTGGTTCTGACCCCAGATGGTCAGGGTGCAGCCGTCCTGGATGGTGATGGCCCCGGTGGTCAGCTGGCAGCCGGTGGAGAGGATCAGGTCAGCGTTGCCGTTCACCGTCAGGTCTCCCGTAGTGATCTCGCCCTTTGCCACATACCAGCCATCGCCCATCTTCGTCTGCCCGTTGGTCCGCTCCTGGGCGGCGGGCTGCTGCTTGGACCCGCCGGCGGGGTCGTAAT
>CANPXW010000153.1 GCA_947587025.1 uncultured Oscillospiraceae bacterium | reverse complement strand
TTGGTATTTTTGGAGCGGCCCGACGGCGTCCGTGCCGGCGACACCGAGCAGAAGCTGGCCACCACCGTAAGCGGCTTTCTCGGCAAACAGATGGAGTCATAAGACCGTCCGCATCAAAAGACCTGCCGTACAAAAGCGGCAGGTCTTTATTCTGCTTTAGTCTGCGATGATCGGCCCGGCCAGTGTCCTCACCACTCGTATTTGATCTCGCTCTTGTCGAAGCCATAGTCACGCAAAAACTGCTCCAGGTCGGCGTCGCCGCGGATCAGCATGACCTCCACGAAGCGGCCTGTGGCCGTCTCCCGGTACCCGGCCACCTTCTCGCCGGTGCATATGCTGGAACGGATGACCGGCTCTTTGCCGGCCCTGTCGTACCTTGGCTCCTTTTTCTTTCCGAACATGGTCCCACCTGCCCTCTCTGTCCTCTATGCCTTCAGCTGGTATGTCCGGGCCTTCCTTTCCCGGCATTTATAGCTTTATTCTATCATCCATGTCAGGCGAACGCAAGGATCGTCCCAGATAGCCATGCGAGGCGCCTTTATATCATCCTCCGCAAATCCTCCCTGCCGAACGCAGCACATTCCTCCTAAGTAGTTCTTTCTGCGTCGATGCGACCCCAGCGACGGCATATAAAAAGCGGGCGGCCCAGGTGGGCCGCCCCAAAGGCGCGCTGACAGCCGGAGGACCGCTCGGAGACGGAGACGCGGTCATGAGGAGATATCCGGCTTTTTGTTCGTTCGGCGCCAGAGGCCGTTTCTTTCCGCCTGGCGGATCAACTCGTCCCGGAAGCGGGGATGGGCCAGGCCGATGATGGCCTCCGCCCGCTGCCAGACCGTCAGGCCCTTGACGTTGACCATCCCATATTCCGTCACCAGGTATTGCACCACATTGCGGGGGCAGGTGACGACGGAGCCCTCCGCCAGGGTGGGCCGGATCCGGGAGACGGTCTGCCCGGTCCGCTTGTCCGTCAACGTCGAGGGAAAGCAGATGAAGCTCTTTCCCCCGGGGGACAGGTAGGCGCCCAGGACAAAGTCCAGCTGGCCGCCAGCGCCGCTGATATGGCGCAGGCCGCTGGTCTCGGAGCTGACCTGCCCGAACAGGTCCACGTCCACCGCGCCGTTGACGGAGATCAGCCGTTCGATCTGGGCCAGGCGGGACACCTCGTTGACATACTCCACCGGCGCGGCCATGCAGCTGCGGCTCCGGCCGATGTGTTCGTACAGCCGGCGGCTGCCCAGGGCCACGGCATAGGTCTGCAGCCCCCGGTCAAAACTCTTCCGGGCGCCGGTGATCTTGCCGGCCAGGTCGAGGTCCACGAAGGCCTCCGCATACAGTTCGCTGTGTACGCCCAGGTCCCGCAGGTCCGACTCGGCGATCATCTGGCCGATGGCGTTGGGCGTCCGGCCGATGCCCAGCTGTAAGCAGGCGCCGTTGGGTATCTGGGGCACCACCTGCCGGGCGATGGCCCTGTCCACCCGGGTCAGGCACTTGTCCGGCAAAAGCTGCTCCATAGGGGGATCGTCCCCCTCCACGATCATGTCCACATGGCTGATATGCACGCCGTTTCCGCCCAGCCCGGCACAGTGGGGGATCCGGTGGTTCACCTCCACGATCACCACCCTGGCCAGGCGGCAGACGGCGGCCATGAACGCGGGGTTGGGGCCGAAGTTGAATATGCCCTTTTCATCCATGGGCGCGGTTTGGATCATGGCCACATCCACTTGCGGCAGGTCCTCCTGATAATACCGGGCCACCTCGGAAAACCGCATGGGCGTGTAAAACGCCAGGCCCTCCCGGACCATCTCCCGCTCCGCGGCCGACGTGTGCCAGGCGTTCCAGAGAAAGTGTTCCGCCGCGTCCGGCACACACGCGACGGCGGGTCGGTGGAGGACCAGGCCGCCCCGTATCTTCACGTCTGCCAGCTGCTCATAGCGGGAGGCCAGCGCCCTGTCCAGCAGCGCGGGGGTGTTCACGCTCCAGCCGAAGTCCACCCAGTCGCCGGAGCGCACGACCTCCACCGCCTGCTCGGCGCTCGTCAGTTTTTGCCGGTATTGCTGTGTGTAGTCCATCGTCTCTCCGAAGGGCGCCGCGCCGGCCGGGTCAGCCCAGTACGGCGCGGGAGATGACTACCTTGTGGATCTCGCTGGTGCCCTCATAGATCTCAGTGAGTTTCGCGTCGCGGTACATCCGCTCCAGGGGATAGTCGTGCATGTAGCCATAGCCGCCGTACTCCTTGGGGATGCCCAGGCCGGTGAAGCCCAGATCGGCCATTTTCTTGAAACTCTCCACGGGGAAGGTGTGGGTGTCATCCAACTCCTTTGCCGCGGATTCAAGAACCTCCCCGGCGAACTGCGCCGCCATCTTCTTCAGCAAAAGCTGCTGTTTCGTCAGAGAAAAATCCATGGACCCCTCCTCGTCAAAGCGACCTGCCGATCACCAGATCACAGATGTCGTTGGTGCCGTCGGTGTTGAACGTGATCGTCAGCGCCGCCAGCTGCCGCG
>CANPXW010000152.1 GCA_947587025.1 uncultured Oscillospiraceae bacterium | reverse complement strand
CGTCAGTGCCAAAAGAAGAAGTATCGCCTTTTTCATCTTCGTTCTCTCCGATCCGATGATTTTTGACAGTGATACATAGTGATTATATCATATCGCACCGCCCGATTCAACGGTCCGGGCGACAAAAAAAAGACAGCGGAGATGGCTCCGCTGCTTTTTTGTCGTCTCTTTTACCGCACGCCGCGCTTTTTCCGCGCCGTCAGGGCCAGGGCCAGCCCGCCCAGGCACAGCGCCAGCGCCCCGGCACACAGGGCCAGTGGCGTCTCATCCCCGGTCTCGGGGGACGTAGTCCCGCCCGGCGCGGCGGGCTTGGACTTGGCGGCGGGGGCCTTGATGGTGAAGGGCGCCTCCACCGTGCCCTTGAACCGCCCCGCGCCGGTGATGACCGCCTTGGCATTCCCCGGGCCGCCGTTGTCCTTGTAGGTCACGGTATAGTCGGTCCCCGCCTCCAGCGTCTCTGGGCCGTTCGGCCCCTGCACCGTCACCGTCACCTTCGGCTCGGCGGGCTTGCCGGACCAGGTCTGGTCGGGGATCTCCTCCACCGTGGCGTGGGCCACCTCGTCGGTCCCCACGATGGCGAAGGTGGAGAACAGCTTGGAGGCAAAGCACACCTTCCCGTCGCTCACAGTCGCGTCGATCTCCTGTACGTCTCCCTCATGGTCCCGCACCACATAGAGGATGGGCGCGGTCATGCCCTGCGGCACCGGCACGGCAAAGTCGATCTCCTGGGCCGTCTCGGTGATGGTCCCCGCCGCCTCGCCGTTTACCTTGAGTTGGATGCTGATATCCACATACTCCGCCACCTCGCCGTCCACCTCGTCGGCAATGGCGGCATCCTCCGTCCCCGGCTCCACCACCAGTTCGGCGGTGATGGTCACGTCGCCCTCCTGCTTCCCGCTCTCCAGGGCGGCGCGTATCTTTTCCGCGGTCTCCGGCGCCACGCCGGCCGGGTCCTCCCCCTTGGCCACCGCGGACAGGATATCGTTCGCCGCGCCGGTCAGGGCCTTCTCCGCCGCGTCGGCATCGGCGGCGCTGTCCGTGCCCTCCGCGCCGACCGTGGCCTCCAGGCGGGGGATGCTCTGGGTCTGCTCCTCACCGCAGACGGTGCAGGTGACAGTCTTCTCCCCCTCCTCCAGGAAGGTGGGCTCCTTCGTCACATCGCCCTCGTTCCAGGTGTGTTCCCCCGTGGCGGGGACCTCCACATAGTCCTGATTCCTGCACACGGGACAGGTGTACATCACCCATCCCTCGTCCACGCAGGTGGGCGGTACGACGATCTCCTCCTCCAAGTCTTTCAGGTCGTGTTCGCCCCTCTTTTGGATGGTGACCACCAACTCCTTGGCGCCCTCGTCCACTTTCACAGCTATGCCGTCCTCCTCGTAGGGCCCCTCGGATGTCATCGGTTCCTCCACCACTGTGCCGCCCTGGAACGTGAAATAAAAGCAGCCTTCATCTAAATACGTATCGACCGCAAAGACGATGTCGTAGTTATAGCCACATTGCTCACGGAAGCCCTCACCGCAGGGATGCACACCCATGTCCATGGAACCTTCATGGTATACATCGCCATCCTTTATCGTATTCGGCGTCACGCCAATGTACGCCACGTCGGCTGCCCGGCAGTACCCGTTCGCCAGCCGTACCCTGACAGAATCGGTCTTGACCGCCGTGTCGATGGTGATGGTCACGGTCTCGGAGCCCTCGTCGACCTCTATGAAATAAAGGTTATACATCGTTCCGGACACGTCGGTGCATACTTCCCAAAAAGAAGCCGTTCCTCCCTGCGCGGAGGTGATCTTATAGCCATTTTTGAGGATAACGGTCCCGCTGCCGATCGGCTGGCCATCGGTCACACCGTACTCCGTCAACCCGTCCTCGACCTTCACCGAACTCACCAGCGCGTCGGCATTCCCGCCCTCCACCTTTAGGACGGGGGCCTTCTTCGCGCATAGCGTGACCTTCCCAGTACTCGGCTCCCACACAGTCAAGGCATAAACACAGGCATCCTCTTCCTCATGGTCCAGACTGAGTCCCAACGAATATACATCGGATCTGTCCACGTCCAAATACAACTCATACGTTTTGAGTACAGTGATATAGACCGTCTCTCCCTCTGACACCTCCGCGGGCCGTTCGCCCTTGATAGCGCCGTCAGGAACGTCATAGGTGATCGTGACCGTGTTGGCGATGGGCGCCGCGTCGGAAAGCTCCGTCTCCTGGGCCTGCTCCTCGCCTTCGGTCTACTCTTCGCCCTCGGCCTGCTCCGTTTCCTCGGACTTCTCTTCATCCTCGGTCAGTTCCGGCTCCTCGGACTTCTCCTGTTCCTCGGATACCTCCGTCCCGGCTGTCTCCGCCTCTTCCGCAGGCTGCTCCGCCAGCGCCGTTACGCCCAGCCCCAGCAGCATCACCGCCGCCAGCAGCAGGCTCCAGATCCGTTTTTTCATCTCTATCCTCCTGTTCCCCGCGGACAGACCGCGGCAGTTGGCTTACCTAATTTTATCTGCATTCCAGATAAAAGTCAATATCTGAAATCCAGATAAATCATAATGCCATTGAGGTGACGATCAATGGTATTCCCCAACATCAAAAATCTCCGCGAGGACCGGGACCTGCGGCAGCGGGAGCT
>CANPXW010000151.1 GCA_947587025.1 uncultured Oscillospiraceae bacterium | reverse complement strand
CCGATGGTTGCTCCCGCTGTCTGGCCCAACATTGGCTACAATTCCCTCAGGAAGACCTTGATTGAAGACACCACCGCTTCCGTGACGACTAACGTGTTCGGCGCTTATACCTCCACCATGGGCTTCCAGTTTAACTGGCCCAACACCCCTGAGAAGGGTTCCTACGCTCTTGTTACCAAGCCCCTGTGGGAGACTTGGGACGCCGTGACAGAGTGCGACATTGCCAAGGGCCTTGGCGTTGACGGCGCTCACTACGCCACCACCTATACCAACGGCGAAAAGAATGTGGACCTGTGGAACGGCAACGCCACCAACGATGGCGCTATGCCCTTTGAGGCCACCGACACCGTGAACAAGATCGGCCACGAGGGCCGCCACTTCATGGTGTACGCCGACCCTGAATATAAGGGCGGCACCCCCACCGCGAAGAATCCTGACTACATCTTTGTGTTCGTGGATGAGTTCTATGCTCAGGTCACCAGCACCTGGGACGCCGTGCTCGATGCTAATAAGCATGTGGTCCGGCAGGCCGGTGCCAACGTGATTGTGTACTCCAACGAGTACGCCAACACCACCACCGATACTGACCCCTCCGACGGCGCTAACGCCATCACCGTGTCCACGACCCTGACCGGCACCGGCTACACCGCGGGCCAGATCCTGGGCGTGCACCTGCTGACCAACACCCCCAACAACGGCCTGACCACCGCGCCCACCGTTGTCACTGACGCCACCGTTCCCGGCTACGGTCCCTTCGCCCTGAGCACCGCCACCGTGACCGTGAAGGACATCACCATGGACGCCGCCGACGGCGCGACCAAGGGCGATCCCGTGGGCATCGTGGCCACCAACGGCGCCCGCTACCTCTATAACTACACCTGCTCTAACGCCACCATCACCGGCGATGCCATCGGCAAGAGCGTGATCCTGACGCTGGACAGCCAGGGCAACATCCTCAAGTGGACCTATGCTCCCTCCACCGCCGGCTACGGCGTGACCCTGAGCGCCACCGTGAAGCAGGCCGCTATCGGCCAGTACGCGCTGACCTACACCGTTCTGCTGCCCGACGGCTCTCAGACCACCGTTGATGTGGGTCAGCCTACTACTGGCGAGGCGTTTGCCACCCAGACTGCGGCTGAACAGTTCTATACTAAGGAAGAATCCTACACCTCCACCGGTGTTGGCGCCAACACTCTGGTGTACTTCGCCCCCGGCTCCACCGGCTCGTACAGCGTGTTCACCACCGGCAACGTCACTGCCAGCATTCAGGACAACACCATCGTTTCCGGACGTCCCGAGGCTCTGGGCGAGAGCTACACCACCGATCCCGTCCGCGGCGGGACTTCTACTGCCGCTATCAACGGCGCTCTGCTGAACGACAACACCGTGTTCTTCGTGGCCAACTACGCTCCCGACAACACCACCCCCACCAACGTCAACGACTATGTGTTCACCGGGTACAGCATCTATGTGGGCGAGAAGAACATCCCCGACATGACCTTCGTCACCAACAGTCAGACCAAGACCAGCGATGACGGCACCCTGAAAGCTGTTACCGCCCTGGACGTCCAGGCGTTCAGCGGCACTCCCACCAGCAGCGCTGTTGCGGGTCGCTACGCCAGCTATGTTCTGGTCGTGAACGCCACCAAGCAGAGCACCCCCAAGACCATCCCCGTGATGAACTACGCCTATCTGGTGACCAACGACCTGTTCGTTGACATGGGTGCCACCACCTTCACCTACCCCGCCATCATCAATGGCCAGACCGGCCAGAACCTCCAGGTCAAGCTGGCCGGCGGCGCGCTGCAGAATGAGGGCCTGTACACCTACGCCAACTGGACCAACGGCGAGGGCTACAGCGACGTGGTCCTGATGAACGGCACCGCCAACAACACCGCCGCGTTCAACGCGCCTTACAAGGGCAGCTTCACCATCGCGAAGGATCTGTATGCCTATGCCAACGGCGTGCTGACCAGCTATGCCGCGGCCGGCTCCAAGACCACTCCCGCCGTCGGTGACGTGTACTACGCCGTGGCCGCCGGCTGCCCGGTCTATCTGGTGAACCCCACCACCGGCAAGGTGACCACCAACAATCTGGGCCTGCTGAACGTGACACAGTATGCCAGTGCCTGCGACATCTGGTTCCAGCTGGACGCCAACGGCTACGTGAGCCTGATCTACATGATCGACTCCGCCGCCGCCACGACTCCCGTCCCGCCCAGCACTGACAGCTTCAGCATTGCCCTGACTACCAGCGACACCTACACGGCACAGGCTGGTGCTACCTCGGTGACCATCACCACAGGTATCACCTCCACCGGCACTGGGGCCTGCACTGGCGCTTACAACTACACCGCCAAGGTTTTCGTGTGGACCACCGGCATGGGCTGGGTTGAGTACTCCACCGGCACCGGTACCGGCACGGTAAGCACTAACCTCACCTCTGTTAACACCGGCATTCCTCTGCCCTCCGCTGGTTCCATCGTGAAGGTCAGCGTCACCGCGACCTGCCAGGAGAAGGAGAGCGGTCCTGTGGAGTTCAGCTTCGCCACCACCTAATCCCCCGCACCCCCTGAAAACTTAACAGCTTTCAAAGCCCCTGGGCCTCGACCCAGGGGCTTCTTTTCATTGTTGGGTGGTACGGTGGGCC
>CANPXW010000150.1 GCA_947587025.1 uncultured Oscillospiraceae bacterium | reverse complement strand
CGGCGCTGCGGGTGGAGCAGGCGGAAAAGGTGTTCCTGACCCTGGCGGAGGGGACGGAGAACGCCGTCTCCGACGGGGCAGAGTATGCAGAAACCACCGCGTCGGCAGGCGTGGACGGCGCCATCTATTCCCGGGACGATCTGACCATCAACGGCGCCGGGAGCCTCACGGTGACGGGGGCGTACTGCCACGGCATCGTCTGCAACGACGATCTGGTGCTGGCCGGCGGGACCATTGCGGTCACCGCCGTCCAGGACGGCCTGCACGCCAACGACAGCGTCCGGGTCGGGGACGTGTCGCTCGCCGTCACGGCGGGCGACGACGGCGTGACCATGTCCAACGACCAGGGGACAGGTTATTTCTATATGGGCTCCGGCAGCGTTGTCATCCCCGCCTGCCGGGAGGGGATCGAGGCCGTAAGCGTGACGGTGGACGGCGGGACGCTGGATATCACGCCCACCGACGACGGCATCAACGCCAGCGGCGGCGCGGACCCGGCCATCACCGTCAACGGCGGCGAGGTGCGCGTCGTCTGCCCCCAGGGCCGGGATGCGGACGGCCTGGATTCCAACGGGGACATCTACCTCAACGGCGGCCGGGTGTTCGTCAGCATGGACGGCAGCGGCGGCAGCTGCGCCATCGACTACGGCAGCGAGTCCGGCGGCGTGTGCCGGGTGGACGGCGGCACGCTGGTGGCCTGCGGCGGCAGCGCCATGGTGGAGAGCCTGGACGCCTCCTCCGGCCAGGGCTTCGTCCAGTGCGCGGTGAGCGGCACGGCCGGCGCGAGCCTGATCCTGGCAGACGAAAACGGGGTGGAGCTGCTCTCCGAGACCATCCCCTGCCCGTTCAGCTATGTGATGGCCAGCGCCCCCGGCATGACCGCCGGAAGCGCCTACGCCCTCTCCGTGGACGGGACCGTGACCCAAGTGACGGCCAACGACACGTCCGGCGCATCCGGCGGCTTCGGCGGTATGGGCGGGATGTTCGGCGGCGGAATGCGTATGGGCGGCGGCCGAGGGACCTTCCAGGGCCAGGGGCAGATGGGGACGGCGGACCAGCTGCCGCAGATGCCCCAGGCCGGGATCGGCATGGGGGAGGGGACCATGGAGCCGCCTGCCACGCAGGAAGGCATGGAGCCTCCGACTATGCAGGAGGGACAGGAACTCCCGGCTATGCCGGAGGATATGGAGCCTCCGGCTATGCAGGAGGGACAGGAACTCCCGGCTATGCCGGAGGGACAGGAACTCCCGGCTATGCCGGAGGATATGGGACCCTTCGCTATGCAGGAGGGTACGGATGCCCCGGCCGTGCCGGAGGAACAGGATCAGACCGCGCAGCCGGAGGCACAGGATCAGACCCAGCTGTGGGGCGCGCGGGGACAGCGGCAGGGGGCCTTCGGCCCTCTCGGGGAGATGGACCAGGCCACATCGTCCGGGACCGGGACAGAGCCGGCCCTGTCCGCCGAGACGCTGATTCTCCTGGGGGCGTCCGTGGCGGTGCTGCTGGCCGGCATCCTGTTCGCGGCCCGGTGCCGTCACTGAAGCCGGCCCCATTGTATGGCAAGCCCTCCGGCCTTGGCCGGAGGGCCTGCTTCAGCTGTCGGGGGCGAGGCGCTTTATCAGATCGTTTATATCCCCGTTGATGCAGATGGACCGGGATGCGATCTCCTCCGGGGCGAAGGCCTTGCTGCGGTTGAGGCAGGCGTAGGCGGCCTCCGGATTTTCTGCCGCTAGCTTCCAGAAGCTGTACTTTATGATACTCGGCGTGTTGAAGCCCACCCCCAGTTCCAAGTACAGCACCCGGCCCCGGCGGGTCCGGAGAAAGTCCCGGTACCGCCCCGCCGCGACGTGCCAGCCGTCGTCCTCCACGAACTTATCGTCCGCCCGCAGGTTCGGCACCATGGGCTTTCCGCACCGGGGGCAGCGGGGGATCAGTTCCGCCGGCACCCGCATATCCCTCTGCCGCTCCACCATCTCGCGGACGATCGCTTCGTTCTCGTATGTCTCCTGGCGGCATGGCTCCGAGCATTGGAAAAGGCCGTAGTCCCCCTGGGTGTAGAACAGCCGCTCCTTGGCAAAGCCCGCCTTCTGGAAGCAGTGGTCCACGTTCGTCGTGATAACGAAATAGTCCTTGTCCTTTACCAGCGCCAGCAGCCGCTGATACACCGGCTCCGGCGGGTCCATATAGCGGTTGACGAAGATGAAGCGACTCCACCAAGCCCAGTACTCCTCCGGGCTGGGGAAGGGGAAGAAGCCGCCGGAATACATATCCCGGATGCCGTATTTCGCCGCGAAATCGGAGAAGTACCGATAAAACCGCTCCCCGCCGTAGTCGAACCCCGCCGCCGCGGAGAGCCCCGCGCCCGCGCCGATCACCACCGCGTCCGCCCCGGCGAGGGCGTCCCGCAGCCGCCCGATGTCCTGCTCCAAGTGTCCCGCGGGTCCCGCTGTCCGCGCCATATGCCGCGCCTCCTTTTTGCCTTTGCCACGATTTTATCACCGATGGCGCCCGGTCACAATACCCTGTCCATGGTTGACGGCGGGCGCGGTCTGCGGTATTATAATGCAAAAACGCCCATCCTGTAAGATGACGGTGATATTTGACGATCCTGGGAGGTACTGTCATATGAGGAAGACAAAGATCATCTGCACC
>CANPXW010000149.1 GCA_947587025.1 uncultured Oscillospiraceae bacterium | reverse complement strand
GCCGGTGGAATAGGCGACAAGGACGTAAGGCGTTCCGTCCCCGTCCGAGGCCAGCGCACAGGGCGCGGCGGCGAGGAGCAAAACGATGGCAAGGATCATGCACAGGCTCTTTTTCATAGGCGGCGTGTCCTCCTCATTGGCATGACCCTATTCTACAACCGCCGCCGCCGCCCGTCAACTCTTTCCATCGGTTTTTCCGCGCCGCGGCGGGGCGGGAAAGAGCATAGCAAAAGCGCGGGGACCATCCCCGCGCTTATATCAGGATGTAGGTATCATAAGTATCTGTGCCGGAATCGCGGAAAAAGGTCCGCAGGGCCATCGCGGCCGGATCGCAGTCGTCGCACTCAAAGCGGACGGTGCCGTGCTGCTCCAGCATCCGGGAGAGCAGCGTCTGGGCAAAGCCGGGAAAACCCGGCGGATGGACGGTCCCGATATAGGCGATCTCGTTCCCGTCTACAAAGGCATAGTGTACGATGCCGCCGTCCTTCCGGCTGAAAAGGACCATATCCGGCAGGACGCGGTAAAACGAGGCTCTGTCCGCCGTCAGCGGGCTGACCGTCGCGTGGGTCAGAGCGTAGCTTTCGTAGAGAAGCGCGCCGCAGCTCTCAAAAGCGGGGTCGCCGCGCGCGGCCTGGGCTAAGGGAACGGAGGGCTTTATAGGCGCGAGAAGGTCTTGCCTGCCTGCCTCCACCTCATAGCACCGGCGTTTTCTCTGAAAACCGCCGGCGGCCAGGAAAGCGCATTTCTCCGCGTCCCGGGAGGGGAGCATGACCTGCAGCGGCCGGGCCAACGCCGTCCGGAGCAGGCCGAAAAGCTCCTTCGCGCCGGCCGGATCATACCGTGCCAGCGCCAGTTCCAGGTGGCAGGTCCGGGCGTGGAATGGCTCGATGCGGGCGGAGACATACCCGATGCCCTCGCCCTGATCGTACACGTCCCAACGGCCGTTATCATGTGCTTCGATCGTTATCATCATGATTCCTCGGCGGCGTGGCCGCTATTTCTTCCGGGCGTAACTTTTGTACAGCAGCCCGGTCAGGCACCCCAGCGACACGCCGAAACACAGACCGACGCCGATGCCGGCGTAGCTGTCCAGTACCTTGCAAAAGATGCCGCCGAACAGAATGGCCATGGAGATGCCCACGCTCAGGCCCACGCCGATATAGGAACCGCGTTTCATTTTTCATGCCTCCTTGTTTTCAAGTCCCCTTGACATCCAGCATTATACCATGAGAAGGCGGAAAAATCCACCGTCCCCCGGCGGCGGCCGCGTTGCTTTGCCATAGGCATTATGATATACTAAATATAATAAATGCATCGGATGGGATGCCGGACGGAACGCGAGGGGACAGGGCATGAAAAAACATATTTGCGCCGGGCTGCTAACGGCGCTGCTGGCGTGGACGCTGGCATCGCCGGGGGCCGCGTCGGACCGGGACGAGTCGCCGAGGCCGCTGCATGTGGAGGGGACCCAGCTGACGGACGCCGTGGGTGAGCCGGTGCAGCTGCGGGGCGTCAGCACCCACGGCCTGGCCTGGTATCCCCAGTACGTCAACGCCGACTGCTTCCGCCAGCTGCACGACCAGTGGGGCGCGGACCTTGTGCGCCTGGCCATGTACACGGACGAGTACGGCGGCTATTGCAGCGGCGGCGATCAGGAGGCGCTGAAGGCGCTGGTGCTGGACGGGGTGGCGTATGCCGCCGACGCGGGGATGTACGCCATCGTGGACTGGCACATCCTCTCGGACGGGGACCCCAATATCCACAAGGACGAGGCGCTGGCCTTTTTCGGCGAGATGTCGGCGGCGCTGGCAGAGCGGGACAATGTGATCTATGAGATATGCAACGAGCCCAACGGGGCCACGGACTGGGCGGCGGTGAAGGCCTACGCCCTGGAGTTGATTCCCATCATCCGGCAAAACGACCCGGACGCGGTCATCATCGTGGGGACGCCCGAGTGGTGCCAGCGGGTGGACCTGGCCGCCGCCGACCCCATCACGGAGTACGACAATGTCATGTACGCACTCCACTTTTACGCCGATACCCACCGGGACCAGCTGCGGGACAGGCTGGCGGCGGCGGTGGAAGCGGGGCTGCCCGTGTTCGTGTCGGAGTTCGGCATCTGCGACGCCAGCGGCAGCGGCGCGGTGAACGAGGACGAGGCCGCCAAGTGGGTCCTGCTCATGGACCGGCTGGGAGTGAGCTACGTGGCCTGGAACCTCTCCAACAAGGATGAGACCAGCGCCATGCTGGATAGCGGGTGCCAGAAGACATCCGGCTTTGACGAGGCGGACCTGAGCCCGTCGGGCCGGTGGGTAGTCGGCCTGCTCTCCGGCCAGACCCCGCCGGCGGAGAACGCCCCGGTGGAGAGCGGCACGGCGGCATCCGCGGAGCAGGACGGGCTGCTGGTGGAGGCGAAGCTGGCCAACAGCTGGCAGTCCGGGGGAGAGGACTATTACCAATATGTGTTGACGCTGACCGACGCCTCCGGCGCGGCCCGGGAGAGGTGGACGGTGGAGCTCGCCTTTGACGGGCCGGTGACCCTCCAGGACGGGTGGAACGGCACGTACAGCGTCCAGGACAGCACCCTGACCGTCCAGGCCAAGGACTACAACGCCGACCTCCCCGCCGGCGGGACCGTCGCGGACGTGGGGTTCA
>CANPXW010000148.1 GCA_947587025.1 uncultured Oscillospiraceae bacterium | reverse complement strand
AGATCACCTGGCTGGACCAGACCTTCCATACCAATTTCATCTATTACATCCCGGAATTTGACCTGTTCTCTTTGTGGGGAGGCATTGACGTTACCATGATGGACGCGGGGACGGGATGGACGGTGACCTCGGAGAAGTACGACGGCATACTTCCGTTCTCGGAAGGCCTGGCTACCGTTGTAAAAACCGACGAGAGCGGTAACTGGACGTCTGGCTATATCGACGAGACCGGCGCAGTGGTCATCCCGGTGGAGTATGATTCTGCGGGGGATTTCTCGGAGGGCCTGGCCATGGTCAGCATGAAGGACGCGGACGGGGACCGTAAGTATGGGTATATCGACGCCACCGGTGCAGTGGTGGTCCCGCTGGAATACGATAACGCGGGTTTCTTCTCGGAGGGTCTGGCCTGGGCCTACAAGGACGACGCGGACGGGCACAGGAAGTGGGGTTACATCGACGCCACCGGCGCGGTGGTGGTCCCGCTGGAATACGATTGGGCGAGTGACTTTTCGGAGGGCCTGGCTCGTGTCGAGAAGGACGGCAAGTATGGCTACGTGGACGAGAGCGGTGCGGTGGTGATCCCGCTGGAATACAGTTTGACAGAAGATTTCTCGGAGGGTCTTGCCTGCGTCGCCATAATGGACCCGAACGGCGACTGGTATAAGTATGGCTATATCGACGCCACGGGCACGGTGGTCATCCCGCTGGAATACGATGACGCGGGTTCCTTCTCGGAGGGCCTGGCCAGGGTCCGCAAGAATGACGCGGACGGGAACTGGGAGTATGGTTACATCGACGCCACCGGCGCGATGGTCATCCCGCAGGGATACGATTTTGCAATGTCCTTCTCGGATGGTCTGGTCGGCGTCGGCAAGGACGGCAAGTGGGGCTTTATCGACGCCACCGGCGCGGTGGTGGTCCCGCTGGAATATGATTTTGCCACTACAGGATACTTTTCGGAGGGGCTGGCCGGCGTTGGCAAGAAGGACGCGGACGGGAACGTGAAATTGGGGTTTGTCGACAAGACCGGCGCGGAGGTCATCCCACTGGAATATGATTTCTGCGATTTTGTCTTTGCAAACATGTCTCAGGACCCAAGCCGGTTCTGCTATGTGATAAAGGGCAACAGCATCGGCATATTTGAGAACCCCTATTACCAGGGCGAGTGAGGGGTCTCTCCCCCAGTCAGCGCCAAGGCGCTGACAGCCCCCTCGTCAGAGGGGGCCGGATTCCGAAGCTGGCAGAGAATATGCCTCCCTCTGACGAGGGAGGTGGCGCGGCGTGAGCCGCGACGGAGGGAGAGATATTTATAGCCAAGGGCCTGCCGCACACGCGGCAGGCCCTTACTCTTTATCTTATCTCACACCCGGACGGCGCGGCCCAGGGGGGCGGAGACGATGCGGCCGTCCCGGGCGGCGACCTCTCCGTTCACCAGCACCAGGTCGATGCCCTCCGGGGGGCGGATGGGGTCGGTGAAGGTGGCGGCATCCCGTATCCGCGCCGGGTCGAACACCACCACGTCCGCGTCCGCGCCCACGCCCAGCCGTCCCTTGCCCGCCAGGTGGAACCGTCCGGCGGGGAGGGCGGTCATCTTGGCGATGGCGTCGTACAGACCCAGCCGCCCGGCCCGGACGTACTCCGCGATCAGCCGGGGGAAGGTGCCCGCCGCCCGGGGGTGGCCCTGGCCCCGGTGCATGGTGGCGTCGCTGGCCAGCATCACCGCCGGGTGCGCCAGGGCCATGGCCACCTCCTCCGGCTGCATCACATGGCACACCGTCCGGCACTCGGGGAAGGCCCGGCGCTGGTCGCGGAAGATGGCCTCGGTGCAGCGTTGGCCCTTATACGGACCCTCGCACAACTCCAGCACGTCGTAGCCGCAGCCGTAACGCTCCAGCCAGCCGTCGTCGTAGGTGGCGGAGCCGAGGCCCGTGGAGAAGGCGCTGTACGGGTAGCAGTCGCAGGCCACGTCCATGCCGGAGGCCCGCCGGGCGTCCACCAGGGCCAGAAACCGCTCCATCTGCCCGAAGCCCGCCATGCTCCCGATGTGGGACACCTGGGCCGGGACGCCCAGCCTCTCCGCCGCGTCCAGAAATTCCGCCAGCGCGCCGAACACCGCCGCCGCGTCGTCCCGCAGGTGGCAGGCGGCCAACTTGCCCGTGCCATGCAGGGCGGCCATGGTGCCGATAAGCTCCCGCCCGTCCAGGCCGGGGGCGTAGCGGATGCCGTAGGACATCCCCGCGCAGCCCCGCTCCAGCGCCCGGCGGATGCCCGTCGCCATGGCCGTCACCTGTCCCTCGTCCGCGGGGCCGTAGGGGTCCTTGGCCCCGGCCTGGACCCGGAAGAACTCGTGCCCGGCCAGCATGGCCACGTTCACGAAGGCCCCGTCCCGGTCCGCCAGGTCCAGGTAGTCCCCCGGGTCGCACACGCAGCTGCCGCAGTTGCCGCCCACCACCGTGGTCACGCCCATACGCAGCATACAGGCGAACACGGATCGCTCCCTGTCGGCCCATATACGCCCGTCCTCCACCGGGTCCTCGTGGACATGTACATCCACGAACCCGGGGCAGACCACCCGGCCCGACGCGTCGATGCGCTTGTCGGCGGCCATGTCCTCCGGGCTCACCGCCGCGATCTTCCCGTTCTCTATGAGTATGTTCAGCCGGCTGTCGACCTGATCGGCCGGGTCGATCACCCGGCCGCCGTAGATCAGCGTCCTCA
>CANPXW010000147.1 GCA_947587025.1 uncultured Oscillospiraceae bacterium | reverse complement strand
CAGGCCCCCATGGTGACCTACTTCAACGGCACCTACAGCGCTTACAGCAGCCAGGGCCGCCCTGTTGCTCCCAACGCTGAGGGCGCAAAGCTGAACCCCTCTCTGATTCAGCTGGTTCCCGGTAAGACGACCCCCTCGCAGGATAAGTGGGGAGTTCCTACTGTAACGACAGAGAAGACCCTCTACTTCAACAACCCCATCCCCGCTGTCACAATTGACAAGACCACCAGCAGCAGCAAAGCGCTTAAAGAGTACTGGGACGCTGTGACCGAGTGCGACGTTGCCCACGACCTGGGCATCGACGGCACCCACTATGCCACCACCTACACCAATGGCGCCGTCAACGTGAATCTGTGGAACGGCAACCAGCTCAACACCTCCACGATGCCTTTCCAGGCAACCGACACCGTGAACAAAATCGGCCACGAGGGCCGTTACTTCGCGGTTTACGAGGTTCCCGGATTCTCCGGCACCGAATCGGCCACTAACCCCAAGTACATCTTTGTCTTCAAAGATGCCTACCTTGCCAAGGTCACCAATGTCTGGGGCGCAGAGACTGACCCCCAGAGCCATGTGATCAAGACTGCTGGCGCCAGCGTTAATGTGTTCTTCAACGCCAGCGCTGTGGGTACCGGTTCCACTGCCTCCCTGCTCAGCACTGCCACCCCGCTGAATCTGACCATTGACGGCAGCTACAATGTCGGCGATATCATCGCTGTGAACATGACCAATGTGCTTGGCACCAATCCTGCTGCCAACGTGGCCACCACCACCTCTACGATTCAGAATGAGGTTACAACGCTGAAGACCGTCAGCGCCACTATTACCAGCATCACCACCGACACCAACAGCTCCCGTATCGTCGGCTTTGTGGCTGATGGCGTACAGTACTACTACAATTACACCTTTGCCGGAACCGTCCTGGACGGCTCGAACATCGGCCAGACCTATACTCTGTGGCTTGGCCATGACAACGACGTGCTGAATTATCAGCTGTCCGGCTATACCAGCGGCTATGGCGTGACCCAGACTGCTGTGGTGAAGCAGATCAACTCCAACGAGTACGTAGTGACTTACACCATCCTGCTCCCCGACGGCACCACTAAGACCATTGATGTTGTGAACAACACCGGCGCGGTGTTTGCCAACTTCGATGCTGCCCAGACCTACGCTAACTCCATGATGCCCTCCGGCAACCTGGTCCACTACACCAGCGCAGGCAAGTACTATGCGTTCATCGCGGCCTCCGATAACGCCAACCGGATTAGCAATACCGACAAGACCGTGTTTGAGTCCGGCCGTGTTGAGGCTGCCGACAAGAACTTCCCCGCCACCGCTCCTGTGGCCGGCACTGCTGAGGGTGCCGCAGTCAACGGTGCTTTTGTAAATGACAACACCGTGTTCTTCGTGGCCAACTACCTGCCCGACACCAGCACCGTTACCACCAATGGCGGCGTTGACAACCTGGACAAGGACTACAAGATGACCGGTTACAGCATCTACACCGGCTTCCAGTCTATCCCCGATCTGGCTATCGCTGCGAACAGCTATCTGCCCAACGGTTCTGGTGGCGTTGACCAGGTTTCTAACCTGACCATCCAGGCCTTTGACGTAGGCGCCGACGGTATGCCCGTGGCCGCCGTCGCGAATGCGTACGCCAAGTACGTCCTGATTACCGGCGCCACCCAGCAGACCACACCTCCCGCCAAGATCGCTGTGAGGAACTATGCTTTCCTGTTGACCAACGACAGCTTCAAGCAGGAGACTGCCAGCTCCTACATCTTTGGTGCCATTATCAACGGCGTGGCCGGCAAGACCCTGCAGGTGGCTCTGGCCAGCGGAATCGGTATTGCTGAGGCTGGCCTGTACACCTATGACAACAACATTAACGGCCAGGGTTACAGCGACGTCTACCTGATGAACAGCACTGGCAACACCTCCCTCACCGCGCCTTATAACGCCGACTTCGAGATTGACGCGAACACCTATACTTATGCCGCCGGTGTTTTGACTGCGGGCACCAACTACTTCACCGTGGCCAATGGCTGCCAGGTTTATCGTGTCAACCCGACCACCGGTACCAGCTCTACCAGCACCCTGGGCGCTCTTGCCAAGGATGTCTACGGCACGAATAGCCCCATCTGGTATCAGTTGGATGAGTTTGGTCGCATCAACATGATCTACATTGTTGAGACCTACACTCCCGGCAGCGGCACCCCTGTTTCTGGTTCTGGTTCCTTCTCAATCACCGCTGGCGGTACTGCTACCGGTCCCGCTGCTGGTGCGAACACGATTACCGTGAACGTTGCTATGACCAGTGATGGCACCCTTGAGGACGGTGATTACACTGCTACCGCTTCCATCGAGTACTTCTCCACTGGTGTTGGCTGGACTACCTTCTCCACCGGTACTATCGCCGGCGCGAGCTTTAGCGGCGGCAACGCCACTATCACCTCAGTCACCAATACTGCCAACTTTGTTCCCGGCAGCTATCGGATTAACATTAAGGTGACAGCTGGTGGAGTGACTAAGGAAACGGGGAATATTTACTTCACCGTCAGCGCCTGATCCTCACACCGCACACTCCTTGAAAACCTAAATTTTCAAAGCCCCGCGGCGATGCCGCGGGGCTTCTTTTTCACTCCTTATTCCCTCACCGGCTGCAGCGGCGCTTCACGTACGCCAGCAGGGCTTCCTTTTCGTTGGGAAGTTCCCCGTCGGTGACGGCCAGGGCCAGGGTCAAGAGGGCCTGGGC
>CANPXW010000146.1 GCA_947587025.1 uncultured Oscillospiraceae bacterium | reverse complement strand
CACTCCCTGGCGGCGGCCAAGAACCTGTGGGAGGAGCTGAAAGCCGCCGGGGCTCCCATGGACCACCCGGCCCGGTACGCCCTGGCGGAGCTGGAGGACCTGGGGGAAGACGCGGTGGAGTTCTTCCCCATCCACCGGGCGGTGCTGGACACGGACGCCGGCGGCTTCGTGGAGGAGCTGTCCGGCGGCGACACCGGCGCGCTGGTGGCCCGTGCCGATCAGCTGGCGGGGAAATATGTGGCCGAGCACGGCGGGCACGTGGACTACATCCACGGCCAGGACGAGGCACGAGCGCTGGCCGCCCGGCCGGGGTGCGGAGCCTGGCTGCTGCCGGCGCTGGACAAATCGGAGCTGTTCCCCCACATCCTGCGGCAGGGGAACTATCCCAAGAAGAGCTTTTCCGTGGGCGAGGCCCTGGACAAGCGCTGGTACGTGGAGTGCCGGCGGATACGGTGAATCCGGAAGGAAATATAGCAAAGCCGGCGGACGCGTTCGCGTCCGCCGGTTTTGGCGTATGTACTTTCAGGGCATCTCGTTGAGCAGCTTGTACAGCAGCTTGTACAGCTGTATCGACTCCTCTGATGTCAGGGCGTTGCAGGCCGACATCTTGGACGGGATGTCCAGCGCCCGGTCCCTCAGCGCCTCGCCGGCCGGCGTGATGGACACGATCAGGCTGCGCTCGTCCGCCTGGGAGCGGCTGCGGGTGACCAGACCCTTCTCCTCCAGGCGCTTGAACAGAGGGGTCAGGGTGCCGGAGTCCAGGTGCAGTAAAATGCCTGCGTCCTTGACGGTCACGTTTTTGCGCTCCCACAGCACCACCAGGGCTACGTATTGGGTGTAGGTCAGACCCAACTCGTCCAGGTAGGGGGTGTAGCGCTTCATGACCTCACGGGCACAGGCGTACAGCGGAAAACACAGCTGATTGGACAGCTTCAGGCAGTCATACTTTTTTGGCATGGTTTACTTCCTCACTTCTCTCTTCTCGCAGGGCCGGAAGTATTATAGCATATCCGGTGCCGTTTTCAAGGCCGGGATTACATTTATTGGCAAACAAATTGATTTTTCTTGCGCTTTTTTTCGCTTTTTTGCGCAAAACTTATATCCTGCGACCACTTTTTGCCCCGCCGCATAGGATGGGAGGGACCTGAGCTGCGAGGAGGTATGCGCATGACAGATGTGGAAAAGGTGGTGTCCATCGCCCTGGGCGAGGTGGGCTACGTGGAGAAGGCAAGCAATACCAGCCTGGACCTGAAGACCGCCAACGCCGGGACCGGCAACTGGACCAAGTACGCCCGCGACCTGTGGCAGGCGGGGTACTACAACGGCAGCAAGAACGGCTACGACTGGTGCGACGTGTTCGTGGACTGGGTGTTCTTCCAGGCCTTCGGCAAGACCGAGGGCCAGCTGATGCAGTACCAGTCCGGGCCCCTGGGGGCGGCCTGCCCCTATTCGGCGGGGTACTATAAGGCCAGGGGACGCTACGACAGGACGCCCCGGGTGGGGGACCAGGTGTTCTATCAGGAAAACGGCGCGCTGGTGCACACGGGCATCGTGACGGCCGTGGACGGCGCCACCATCACCACCGTGGAGGGAAACGCCGGCAACCAGGTGCGGAAGCGGACCCGCCTGCGGGCGGACGGGTATATCGACGGCTACGGCCACCCGGACTACGCCGGGTCCCGGCCGGCCTCGCCGGAGCCGTCCCGGCCTGTGGACAAGGCGGCCCAGGTGCGCGCCTGGCAGAGCTGGCTGGGGGTGACGGCGGACGGGGTGTACGGCGAGCGGACCCGGCAGGCGGCGCTGGTGCGCGCCCTGCGGGGGCTTTTGCAGCGCCACCCCCTGGACAGCGGCGAGCGGGGGGACGCGGTGCAGACGGTCCAGGGCAGGCTGTACAGTCTGGGGTACGACCCCGGCGGCCTGGACGGCCAGTACGGCCCAGCCACCGCCGGCGCGGTCCGCTCCTACCAGGCGGACAGCGGCCTGGAGGCGGACGGACAGACGGGAGAGCTGACCTTCGCGGCCCTGTTCGGACTGTGAGGAAATAGCGGAAACAGGCGGCCGGGACCGGTGTCCCGGCCGCTGTTTTTGCCAAAAAAGAGGCAAAAAAGCGGCCTTGGGGGAGGCGCTTTCGGAGAATCTGCGTTTTTCACCAAAAATGAAACTGGAAATTTGTTAGGAGTGATAAAAAAGTAAAGTGTATCTTCCCTTTTTTGCGCAAATGGCATATAATTTGCTTTATAAAACCGGTATCAGGCGCAGGGGCGTATCATGTCCATGCGTCAAGTATGACCGGTGCCTAATCATACGGAAGATCAGGAGGTAGATCGCTTATGTACAAGACCCTTCAGTACGAAAAGCAGGACAACATCGGCATCCTCACCATCAATCGTCCCGAGGCCCTCAACGCCCTCAACTCCACGGTCATCGACGAGCTCATCGCGCTCATCGGCGAGGTGGAGCAGGACGCCGGGCTGGGCGCGCTGATCATCACCGGCGCGGGCCGCTCCTTCGTGGCGGGCGCCGACATCGGCGAGCAGTATCCCATGGACGTGGCCGCCGGCCGCAAGTGGGGCCAGAAGGGCAGCGCGCTGATGCGCCGCATCGAGAAGCTGGAGATCCCCACCATCGCCGCAGTGAACGGCTTTGCTCTGGGCGGCGGCTGCGAGCTGGCCCTCAGCTGCGACATCATCCTGGCCGCCGGCCCCAACGCCGAGGGCAAGGGCGGCGCCAAGTTCGGCCAGCCCGAGGTGGGCCTGGGCATCACCCCCGGCTTCTCCGGCACCCAGCGTCTGCCCCGCCGCGTGGGCATCGCCAAGGCCAAGGAGCTGATCTTCTCCGGCAAG
>CANPXW010000145.1 GCA_947587025.1 uncultured Oscillospiraceae bacterium | reverse complement strand
AGAGAAAGCTCTGCCCTGGAAAGGGTGTTATTCTGCAAATAGTCAAAAGTATCTCCCAGCTTACGCTGTTCCCAAGGGGCAGTAAATCCTGCAAAGCGGACTTCCGGAGTTTGGTCATTTTTACCCATGATAGCCGCCCCCCAGCATCGTTTTGAGCTCCGCAAGCCCCTGCATATCAAAATCATTGCCTACCAGCATGTCCAGCATACCGGACAGTTCCTTCTCCGTGGTCTCTATCTCCTCTTCCACCTCGGAGAGGGTGGTGCTGTACTTGTCGGCCAGCTTTTCAAGCCTGGACACCAGCCCCGCGATAATGCCATCCGGCAGGCCAGCCAGCCCGGCCGCCAGCGGCGCTATCCACTTTTCCCGCAGGAGCGCCAGCACCTGATCATCCGACAGTCCCTCAATAAGGGCTTTTGTCTTCAGATGGAGCGCGGCACTCTTTTCTTTTATCTGCTTTTTGAGCTTTTTCTCCTCCTCGCTCAGTTCATTGGCTTTCTTGAGCTGTGCCAGCACCTCGGGCTCGGCGTCCTTGGCCTTGACAGCCTTCTTCACTTCCGCCCAGACAAAAGCCGTCTTGTCCTCGTTGACGAAGTCTTTTTCCTTCTCCTCCTCCGGCAATTCTTCCAATATCTCCTCGTATCCGGCGGTGACCTCCGCCAGCCGCTCATTGTCGGTGCGGAGAGAGGCAAGCTCCTCCGGGAGGAAATGCTCCTGTGCCAGGGAGAAGGGTATGACATGGCCGATCCAGCCGTCCTGGACCTCCTGATCCTTGCCTTCCTTCTTTTTCACGACCATGTTGGGATCGACCTGCCGGGATGCCTCAAATCCCTCCGTTTGCAGTATCTCCAGATCGACCGCGATATGATTCCAATGGTCGTCCAGTATCTGATAGGCGTCGTAGGCGTCCACCAGCGGGATGTCCCGCAGCCGGGAGAATATCTCCGCGCTGAGTACAGCCTCCTCGTTGTTGATATTGAGGCTGTTCATTGCCTGGATGAGTTCAGCATCGAGGTAACTGTCAAAACCCCGGAACGCGCCGGCATAGTGCTCGGCGAAGGCGCGGACAGCCGGATGACCCTGCACAGTCTCCCTCACATTCCCGTCTTTGAGCTGGGCATAGGCGTCGTTGCGCGGTGTGAATATGGCCTCCTTCAGACCGGGAAATGCCGCCCAATACGCCTGCAGTTCCGCGATCTCCTTTTCCGGTATGCCGCCGAACATGGAGGCGTAAATGTCCCAGCTCTCCGGCTTCTCGGAGGAGTCCACATAGCGGGGGATGTTCAGATTATACTCATTTTTGCGGATATCGTCCCGGCTCACCACCCGGGAGAACTTATCCAGGCTCCGGCGGTCTCTGACCACATCCGCTATCTTTCGGATGTCGCAGGCCCGGAGCCGGTTGTTTTTGCCGACCTTTTCAAATCCCTTGGAGGCGTCCACGATCAAAACATCGGTGCGCTCCGGGCGTTTTTGCCGCAGCACCATGATGATCGTGGGGATACCCGTCCCAAAAAAGATGTTGGCGGGCAGGCCGATGATGGCGTCGATGTGATTGTTCTCAATGAGGTTTTTCCGTATCTCGCCCTCTTCACCGCCCCGGAACAGCACGCCGTGGGGCAGTACGATGGTCATGATTCCATCGTCTTTGAGATGGTACAAATCATGCAACAAAAAGGCATAATCCGCTTTCCCCTTTGGCGCGACACCAAAACGGGCATAGCGAGGATCATTTTCTTTGTCAACAGGGTTCCAGTTCTGGGAATAGGGAGGATTGGATACAACGGCATCCACAGGCAGCATTACATACGTCCCGGCGGGGTCGCTGTCATCGAAATACGGCCAATCATCCTCCAGCGTATCGGCGTTGCGTGTTACGATGTTGTCCGGCAGAATGCCGCGCATGACCAGATTCATGCGGGTGAGGTTGTATGTATTCTCTTTGAGCTCCTGGGCGTAGTACTTGATTTTGTCGCTGTCGCCCATGTGCTTGGCAACGGATCTGCCGATGTTGATAAGCAGAGAGCCGGAGCCGCTGGTGGGGTCGTATATCTTGATCTCCGTCCGATCCCGGAGGTGATCCGCCACGATCTCCGACATGAGGAGCGAGACTTCGTGGGGCGTATAGAACTCCCCGGCCTTCTTGCCGGCATTTGCCGCGAAGTTGGAGATAAGGTATTCATAGATAAAACCCAGAACATCATAGTCCTGCTTGCCGTCCATGGGGATGTCCTTGATAAGGTGGAGCAGGTCGCTGATGGCCTTTGTCTGGGAGTTGGAGCTGTCGCCCAGCTTGGAAAGTCCTGTCTGGAGGGTATCGAACACGCCGGTGAAGACCTTTTTGTGGGAGTTATTGATAAGGCGGCTGAACGCTGAAAGCGCGTCCCGGACATCCGCCACATTGAAATCGCTTCCCTTGGCCAGCCAGGTGGAAAAGAGATCCTTATATGAAATGAAGTAGCCGATGTTCTTCTGGACATTCTCGACGATCTCAGCTTCCTCTTCCGTGACGGTGTCGATATCGTCGTCCGTGTAGCCCAGGGCTTTGAGGTACTTGACCTCCTTATCCGAGAGGAACTTATAGAAGATAAAGCCCAAAATGTAGTCTTTGTACTCATTTGCCTCGATCTTGGAGCGCATCTTGTTGGCAGATTCCCATATCTTTGACGCCAGCTGCTGCTTGTTCATGCCGTATATCTCCTATTCGTCTGATTATACCGCGGGCCGGGGACTTACACTTTTTTTCAGCGTAAATGCTAAAAAGACAGTATAATTATACCATATCGGGACAAATCCTTCAATCTTATATGAAAAACTGCCTGTAAGGCTGCTTTATTCTTGGGAACAGCGTAAGCT
>CANPXW010000144.1 GCA_947587025.1 uncultured Oscillospiraceae bacterium | reverse complement strand
ACCACCGGCATGATCGTCCACGAGGCCTTCGGCCACGGGGTGGAGATGGACATGTTCGTCAAGGACCGGGCCCAGGCACCCCAGTATGTGGGCAAGTACGTGGCCTCCCCCCTGGTGACCATGCACGACGGGGCCAGCTCCGCCAGGCAGACAGCCACCTATTTCTTTGACGACGAGGGCACCCTGGCCCACGACACCATCGTCATCGACAAGGGCGTGCTGCGCACCGGCATCAGCGATCTGCAGTCGGCCCTGACCCTGGGCACCGAGCCCACCGGCAACGGCCGGCGGGAGAGCTTCGCCCGCAAGGCCTACACCCGCATGACCAACACATGGTTCGAGCCGGGACATGACAAGCTGGAGGACATGATCGCCTCGGTGAAGTACGGCATGTTCCTGGAGTGTCCCTCCAGCGGCATGGAGGACCCGAAAAACTGGGGCATCCAGTGCATGGTGAACATCGCCCGGGAGATCAAGGACGGAAAGCTCACCGGCCGCATCTTCTCCCCGGTGGTGCTCACCGGCTACGTGCCGGACCTTCTCAAGTCCATCACCGCCATGTCGGACGGGCTGGAGCTGTCCGGTTCCGGCTTCTGCGGCAAGGGCCACAAGGAGTGGGTGAAGGTGTCCGACGGCGGGCCCTATATCAAGGCCACCATCCGGCTGGGTTAAGGAGGCGCGCATATGGAAAAGATACTATCCGCCCTGCGTGCGCTGGGCGTGGAGCAGTATATCATCACGGAAAAGCACACCGACTCCCTGGAGTGCTTCTATGTGAAGAAGGCCCTGGACCTGACCCGCCGGGCGGACACCGCCGTCACGGCGGTGCAGGTGTTCCGGCCCTTTGAGAAGGACGGCGTGAAAATGCTGGGCGACACGGAGGTGACGCTCCGGCCCGGCATGTCCGACGGGGAGATCAAAAAGGCCCTGGAGGGGGCCTGGTACGCGGCCGGGTTCGTGGCCAACCCCTGGTACCCCCTGCCTGCCGGCGTGCAGAAGCCGGCCCGCCCCGATGAGGGCGGCTTTGCCGGCCGGCCTCTGGCCGAGGGCATGAAGACCATGACGGCGGCCCTGTTCGCCGCCGACACGGCGGACGACGTGTTCCTCAACTCCGCAGAGGTTTTCATGCGCCGCACCCGGACCCACATCGTCACGTCGGCGGGCGCGGACGCGGCCTGGGAGAAGACCGACGTGTGGGGCGAGTACGTCTGCCAGTGCCCCGCGCCGGTGGACGTGGAGACCTACCACCAGTTCAACTACCGGGACCCGGAGATCGACGCCCTGGCCGCCGATGTGGCCCACGCCCTGGAGATGACCAGGGCCAGAGCGCGGGCGTCGGCCGCCCCGAAGACCGGGACCTATACCCTGGTGCTGGACCGGGAGCAGATGCGCGAGCTTCTGGGCTACTACGTGGGCCGGTCCGGCGCATCCATGATCTATCAGAAGTATTCTCCCTTCCAGCTGGGGAACAATGTCGCCGGCGGCGCGCTCACCATTGACCTGGCGGCTACGGAGCCCTACACCGACTACGGCGCGCCCATGGCCGACCGGCCGCTGCTGGAAAAGGGCGTTTTGAAGGCCATCCACGGCGGGGCGCGCTTTGCCCACTACCTGGGCGTGGAGCCTACCGGCTGGTATAAGGCCATCCGCGTGCCCGTGGGCACGACGCCCCTGGCGGAGCTGACGCGAGAGCCATGCCTGTACGCAGTGGCCTTCTCGGACTTCCAGATGGACACCTTCTCCGGCCATTTCGGCGGGGAGCTGCGGCTGGGGTTTTTGTATGAGAACGGCACGGTCACCCCGGTCACCGGCGGGTCCGTCAACGGCAGCATCATGGACTGTCAGGGCCGCATGACCTTCTCCGCTGAGCGGTACCGCTCCGCCAATTACGAAGGCCCCCTGGCCGTGCGCATCGAGGGCGTTTCTGTCGCCGGCGCATAAACTGGCGCAATAAGATATAGCAAAAGCCGCTGCGTTTTTCGCAGCGGCTCTATTTTTGTTTTTTACCGGGTGGCCTTGCGGGGCCGGGCCTGGGTGAGCGGGCCCTTGGGCCGGCGGCCCTGCCGGGGGGCGGGGGCGGACTGCTGCCGCTCCGCAGCGGCGGCTGCGGCTACCTGGCGGGCAGCCTCTTTCTCGGCGGCGGCCACCTGCAGCTTCCGCTGGCGGCGCTCCTGTACCTCCTGGGGGATGGGCTTGATGTCCCCGGCCTGGGTCAGGGCCCAGCGGGTCATCAGCGGGCCCACCAGCTCGTAGACCAGCACCGCGAACAGGGTGATGTTGCGTATCAACGCGCCCTGAGCGCCCAGCTGGGCGGCGGTGGTGCACATGCCCAGCGCCACGCCGGCCTGGGGCAGCAGGGTGATGCCCAGGTACTTGCATATCTGGGGGGAGCAGCGGGTGGCCTTTGCGCTGGCCGCCGCGCCCATATACTTGCCGGCGGAACGAGCCAGGATGTAGATCACGCCCACGCCCACGATGGCCCAGTCAGCGAACACGCCCAGCTCCAGCTGTGCGCCGCTGATGACGAAGAACAGCGCGAACAGGGGGCTGGTCCACTTGTCCGCCGCGCCCATCAGGTCGTCGGACAGCGGGCACAGGTTGCAGAACACGGTGCCCAGCATCATGCACACCAGCAGGGAGGAAAAGCCCACGGTCACAGGGCCGATCTCAAACTCCAGCATGGACAGGGACGCGGTCAGGAACACGAAGGCGATGGTCATGTTCAGCCGGTTGGTGTTGGAGTGGAACAGCCGCTCCATCTGGGTCAGCAGCCAGCCCATCAGCGCGCCCAGGCTCAGGGAGGCCACGATCTCGATCAGGGGGTTGACGATGATGGGCAGCAGCTCCAGCTGGCCGCTGACCAG
>CANPXW010000143.1 GCA_947587025.1 uncultured Oscillospiraceae bacterium | reverse complement strand
CGGCCGCGGACCTGGTTCCAGTCCTTGTCGTACTTGACGTTGGCCAGGTTCAGCACGCAGGTGCCGTGCAGCTTCTCCGGCGTCTCGTCCAGATAGCGGACGCGGAACACCACCGTGTCGAACACGCTGTTGCGCTGGTCCTCGTCGTTCAGGTCCACGCCCATGGTCATGGCCTGCTTCATGGCCTTGAGCAGCTTGCTCATCAGCTGCAGGCGGATGTTCAGCCCGTAGCGGCCCACGGAGAGGTATATCTCCTTGGCGATGATCTCATTGCGCTTTTTGGTCTCTTCGCTGATCTGGCCGGCGATCTGCTTGTCGTATTGGGCCTTCAGCTCGGCCATTTCCTTGGTATAGCGCTCGTTGAAGGCGGTATCCTTCGCGGCCTCCTCCTGGCGCTTTTTCTCCTCGGCGGCCTCCCTTCCCTCCAGGACCTTGATCTGGGCGTCGTACTCCTTCAGCTTCTGGGAAGCGGCGTGGATACGGTCCTTTTCGGTCTTGGGGTCGTAGGTCTGCTTTTCGTTGAACAGGTTGGTGCGCTTGAACTTCAGGTCCCGCAGTTCGCCCTCGATGGCCTCCCGCTCCTCGTCGGACAGGCTGCTGCGGCGCTTCTTCTCGGACTCCAGCTCCGTGATCCTGCGCCAGGTATCCGCGCCCAGCTCATAGCGGCTGTAGTCGTTGAGCTTGTTCAGGGCCCGTCCGATCATGCTGCGGGCGCCGGACGTGAGATTCACGTAGGTCTCCGCCAGCTCCGGGTCGTTGAACAGCAGCTTGCCCTGGTCGATGAAGCCGTTGGAGTCGGTCATGCCGGCGAAGGTCTTGGTCAGCACGGATTTGCCGGAGCCGGACTCGCCCACGATGGCGATGGACTCGTTCTCGTAGATGTCCAGGCTCACGTTCCGGATGGCGGTCAGGATACGGCCGCGGACCCGGAACTTCACCGTCAGGTTCTGGATGGACAGCAGAACTTTTCTTTCTTCTTCCATAGTTCCGCCCCCTTACTCCATATGCGTCCGGGGATCGGACGCGTCGCCCAGGTTCTGGCCGGTCACGTACAGCACCACGGTGATGACGGATGCGACGGCCACGGGCGTCCAGAACTCCCAGCCCCAGCCGGGGGTGACCATGGCGTTCTGCGCCTCGTAGATCAGCCGGCCAAGGGAGACCTCGCTCATGCCCAGGCCGATGTAGCTGAGGAACACCTCGGAGGAGATGTAGCCGGGGATGGCAGCAGCGATCTCCAGCACGATGACGGAGGTCATGAAGGGCAGGATGTTCTTCAGGGCGATCTTGAAGATGCTGGTGCCGAGGCACCGGGACGCCAGATTGTACTCATGGTCGCGGATGATGATGACCCGCGTGCGTATGTAGTAGGCCATGCCCAGCCAGCCAAACACCGTCATGGCCAGCACCAGGGTCCAGAAGCTGGGCGAGAAGACCATGACCATCACGGCGGTGAACAGCGTGGCCGGGATGTTGCCCAGGATGTTGTACACCTCGTTCATGATCATGTCCACCCGCCGGGAGAAGCCCCAAATGGCCCCCAGCAGGATGCCGATGGTCATGTTGATGGCCGCGCAGATGACGGCCAGGGAGATGGAGATGCGCGCGCCGTTCCAGATGGAGTCGAAGGTGGACGCGCCGGTCTTGCTGGAGCCGAACAGCCACTTGACGGCGAAGCCGTAGTGCTCGAAGGCAGCCGTGGGGGTCAGGTGCTGGCCGCCGCGCTCGTTGACGTACAGGTAAGGGTTCACCTGGTCGTCGTAGCCGATGATCGCGGGATAGGTGAAGGAAAAGATCACCAGGACCGCCAGGATGACCAGCACGACGATGTTGATCTTGTTGCGGAAGAACACGCGGAACACGCTCTTCCAGTAGGAATAGCGGGGCGCGGTGATCTTCTCGGAGGCGAACTGGTCGCTGCCCACACGGGAGAACAGCTCCTCGTCCGACATATTATACTTCTTGCTGAAATCCTCCATGTCGGTCACCTCGCTTTCTCCGTAAAGGAAATTCTCGGGTCAACGGTAGCCATCAGCACGTCGCCCAGGATCAGCGACAGCACCGACAGGATGGCGTAGAACAGCGTCACGCCGATGATGACCGAGTTATCATACTGGTTGATGGCGTCGATGAGCAGGCCGCCGGCGCCGGGGACCAGGTACACGCGCTCGGTTATCAGCGCGCCGGTCATGGCGAACAGCAGCGCGCCGGGGATGCCCTGGATGATGGGGATGGCGGAGACCTTCATCACGTGCTTGAAGAAGATGTTGGTCTCGCTCATGCCGGTGGACCGGGCGAACTTCACGTAATCGGAGTTCATCTGGTCGATCATGTACCGGCGCATCCACTTCATCAGGCTGGCCACCTCGGGCAGCGCCAGGGACACGATAGGCAGCACGTACATGGCCTTGGTCACGTTATCCATGTCGAAGGTCCACGGCAGCCCTGCGGCACGGCCGATGCCCTTGAAGATGAAGATGTAGGCCAGGCTGGGCACGGCGGAGATGAACATGATGTACACCGTGCCGATCTTATCCAGCAGTCCTTCCTTGTACCGGGCCATCAGCACGCCGATGGGCAGGCCCAGCACATAGGCCATGACGGTGGATATGATGCCGATGAGGAAGGAATAGCCCATACGGGACAGATTGCTGCGGTAGGTCTGCACGTTGGTGTAGTCGTCCTCGTACCGCTGCTGGTACATGATGTTGGCGTCCCTGGAGCCGCCCACGTACACAGCCGTATGCAGATTGTCCGCGCTGTTCTCGGCCAGGCCGGTGGGATAGGTCACCATCCGCTGGCTGTACGCGCCCTGGGCCTGGGTCATGCTGGTGAAGACCTCCACGCCCCGGGACACGGAATAGGACGTGCCCAGATGGATGTTCAGGAAGTTCTGGTGGATGAAGGGGAACGA
>CANPXW010000142.1 GCA_947587025.1 uncultured Oscillospiraceae bacterium | reverse complement strand
TGACCGGACTTGGAGGTGTCCACGAACTCCATGGGAGCGAAGTCCGGGCTCAGGGCCACGGTCAGCTCCGTCTTCTCAGAAGCCATGGCGTGCACGGCCAGGGCGGCCAGCATCATAATGGCTATCACAAAAGCAAGCGTCTTCTTCATGGTAAATGTCTCCTCGCTCAAAAAGTTTTTCGATTTAAAGATTTGTCCGGTCAAAACCGACCGTGGCGCCAGTATAGCCCCTTGCATCTCTTCCTGTCAACCCAAAAATGAATTTTATTCGCTATTTCTGCATACTTTTTCTTTTCCGCACAAAGACTTTCCCAAAATCAGCCTCTGTATTTATGCACATTTTCATCAAATAGACAGTCATATGAATGAATTATTCATAATTTTATGAATAATTCATGTTTGGCCGCCAGCTTTCGTATTCACTCAAAAATGAATATTCACATACAACGTCCCCTGTACGGCTACCGTTACAGAGAAAAGCGCACGGCCGGAATATCCGGCCGTGCGCTTGAAAGGAACGGTGGTTTATTCGGCGGCTTCCTCCGTCTCGGCGGGGGCCTCCTCCTCAGGGACAATGGCGTTGCCCTCGTCGTCATAGGAAACGTCCTCGGCGGTCTCTACGCCGGCCAGCTCGTTGGCCTCGGCGGCCCACTGCTCATACAGGCCCTCTTCCAGCGCCTTGGCCAGGATGGCGTTGACCTGCTCCGTCAGTTCGTCCGCGCCCTTCTGCATGATAAGAAGGTTGGCCTCCTGGCTCTCGTCGATCTCAAACATAAAGCCGGTCAGGGCCAGGGCGTCGTTATTGGCCAGAACGGCCACGCTGTTCTCCTCCGCCAGAGCCAGGGCGTCGATGTTGCCGTTACGCAGAGCCTCCACGGCAGTGCCGATATCGGAGAACTGTTTGATGTTCACGCCCTCCGGCAGTTTCGTCTGGCACAGCTGCAGCTGCAGGGAGGCGGACTGGGCGCCCACGGTCAGGTCCGCAAAATCCTCGGCCGTGGTCCACTCGCCCTCGTGCTCCTTCAGGGTGATAATCACCTGGCCGGTGGCGCCGTCGCCGGTGTAGTAGTTATCGGACAGGTTGAAGTTGGCTGCCCGCTCCTCGGTGTAGTGATAGCCGGAGATGGACATGTCCACGGCGCCGGTCTGCACAGCGGCCTGGCAGGCGTCAAAGCTCATGGGCTTGATGACCAGCTCATTGCCCATCTCCTGGGCAATGAACTTGGCCAGGGACACGTCGAAGCCCACGTACTGGTCCTGGCCGGATTTGGAGGTATCCACGAACTCCAGCGGGGCGAAGTCCGGGCTCAGGGCCACGGTCAGCACATCCTCCGAGGCCATGGCGGGCACGGCCAGAGCGGCCAGCATCATAACGGCCATCACAAAAGCAAGTATCTTTTTCATGGTAAACGTCTCCTCGCGCAAAAGAATTTTTCAGTCTAGTGATTTATCGGTCTGATCCGACCGTGGCGCCAGTATAGCCCCCTGCGCCTCCCCCTGTCAACCCAAAAGTGAATTTTATTCGTAAAATTTGCATATATTTTCCCATTCGCACAAAGAATCTTCTCCGTCAAACCTCTGCATTTATGCACAATTTCACTGGTAATTTTGCTGAATAGATGAATAATTCATTATTTAGTGAATATTCTTTGTTTCTGTCCATTCATTTAGGAATGAATATTCGTGGATCTCGCTTTTTGGCGAAAAAACGCCCCGGCATCCCGCCGGGGCGCGCGTACATTATTATATTCAGAGCCGGGACAGGTTCTCCCATATGTCCCCGGGGACGCAGATGCTCCGGGGCTGTATCTCCCTGGGGGCGGCGGCGTTACTGCGGTTCATGCAGGCGTATGTAGCCTCTGGGTTCTCCGCCGTCATGCGCCAGAAGGGGTACTTGATGATGCCGGGGGTGTTGTACCCCACGCCCAGTTCCCAATAGAGGACCTTTCCCCGCTCATGGCTTTCCAGAAATGCGCCGTACCGCCGGGCGGCGACGTGCCAGCCCGCGTCCTCCACGAACTTTTCATCCGCCCGCAGGTTCACGGTCATGGGCCGGCCGCACCGGGGGCACCGGGGCAGCAATTCTGTGGGCACCCGCATATTCTTCTGTTCTTCCACCATCCGCCGGATGAGATCGGCGTTGTCATATGTCTCCTGGCGGCAGGGCTTGGAGCACTGGAACGGGCCGTAGTCCCCCTGGGTGTAGAAAAGCCGCGATTTATCGAACCCCGCCTTCTGGAAGCAGTGATCCACGTTGGTGGTGATGACGAAGTAGTCCTTCTCCCCCACCAGGGCCAGCAGCTTTTCATATACCGACACGGGCGGGTCCATGTACCGGTTCACCCATATGTGCCGGCTCCACCAGGCCCAGTACTCCTCCGGGGTATCGAAGGGATAGAACCCGCCGGAATACATGTCCTGGATGCCGTATCTCGCGGCAAAGTCGGAAAAGTATTTTTCAAACCGGCGGCCGCCGTACCCGAACCCCGCCGCCGTGGAGAGGCCCGCACCGGCGCCCACGACCACCGCCTCGGCCCCGTCCAGGGCCATTTTCAGCCGCTCAAGGGCTTCCCAGGAGTTCCCGGTAGATGGCATAGTTCTCCCCTCCGTGGACCACGAATATCACCTTTATATCGGACCTGTGCTCCCGCCGCCAGGTGCGGACCGTGTCCACCGCCACCCGGGCGGCGTGGGCCTTGGGGAAGTGGAATACCCCCGTGGAGATGCAGCAAAAGGCCACGCTCTTGACGCCCTTCTCCGCCGCCAGGTCCAGGCAGGACCGGTAGCAGGAGGCCAGCAGGCGCTCATCCTCCCCCGTCACAGTTCCCTCTATGATGGGCCCCACCGTGTGCAGCACCCAATCGCAGGGAAGAGCGTATCCCGGGGTGATCTTCGCCGTGCCCGTGGGCTCGGGATGACCCTGCTCCTCCATGAGCCGGGCGCATTCCAGCCGCAGCCGAATACCGGCGAAGGTGTGGATGCAGTTATCGATGCAGTTGTGGCCGGGGAC
>CANPXW010000141.1 GCA_947587025.1 uncultured Oscillospiraceae bacterium | reverse complement strand
CCGTGGAGATCTGCTCCAAGTGCCACCCGTTCTTCACCGGCAAGCAGAAGCTGGTGGACACCAGCGGCCGTGTGGATAAGTTCAACAAGAAGTACGGTCTGGTCAAGTGATATGTTACGATAAAGCGGCGGCGTCTGGCACTGAGTCAGACGCCGCCGTTTTCACAGAGGAAAGGGCGTGTTGATATGGAAAACGCCACCGTCATATTGAAGCAGGGCGAGGGCCGGGCGCTGAAGGCCGGCGGGCCCTGGGTATACGACAACGAGGCGGCCTCGATAGAGGGCCCCTGCGCCGACGGGGACATCGTATCCGTGACGGACGATAAGGGCCGGTTTTTGTGCAAGGGGTTCATCAACCGCAGGAGCAGGCTGCTGGTGCGGGTGATGAGCCGGGACGAGAGCGCCGTCATCGACCGGGCCTTTCTGCAAAAGCGGGTCCGGGACGCCTGGGAGTACCGCAGGCGGACGGTGGACACCGCCGCCTGCCGGGTCATTTTCGGGGAGGCGGACTTTCTGCCGGGACTGGTGGTGGACAAGTTCACCGACGTGCTGGTAGTCCAGTCCCTGGCCCTGGGCATCGACCGGCTGAAGGGGACCATCCTGGAGCTGCTGACCCAGACCCTGGCGGAGGACGGCGTGACCATCCGGGGCATATACGAGCGCAGCGACGCCCCTGTCCGGGAACGGGAGGGCCTGCCCCGTATCAAGGGCTTCATCGGCGCGCCCTTCGACACCAAGGTGGAGATCACGGAGAACGGCGTGCGGTACCTGGTGGACGTGGCCGAGGGGCAGAAGACCGGCTTTTTCCTGGACCAGAAGTACAACCGCCTGGCCGTCCGGCCCCTGTGCCGGGGCGCGCGGGTGCTGGACTGCTTCACCCACACCGGCTCCTTCGCCCTGAACGCCGGTATGGCCGGGGCGGAGAGCGTGCTGGGCGTGGACGCCTCGGAGCTGGCCGTGGCCCAGGCGAGGGAGAACGCCGCCCTCAACGGCCTGTCTGACCGGGTCAGTTTCCAGTGCGCGGACGTGTTCGAGCTGCTGCCGGCGCTCATCCAAAAGAAGGAGCGCTTCGACGTGGTGATACTGGACCCGCCGGCCTTCGCCAAGAGCCGTGGGGCGGTGAAAAACGCGGTGAAGGGCTACCGCCAGATCAATCTGCGGGGCCTGCAGCTGGTGAAGGACGGCGGCTATCTTGTCACCTGCTCCTGCTCCCGGTTCGTGGACGCGGCGCTGCTGGCCCAGACGGTGCATCAGGCGGCCAACAATCTGCGGGTGCGCCTGCGGCAGGTGGAGGCACGCGCACAGGCACCGGACCACCCCATCCTCCTGGGCGCGGAGGAGTCCAGCTATCTGAAATTCTTCATCTTCCAGGTCCGCCGGGAGGGGTAAGCAAAACATATCGGCGCGGGGACAGCGATCCCCGCGCCGTTTTCTGTCTATCCTATGCCGTGGCCGGATTTTTCCTCCGTCCGCCTTTTCCGCACAAAGGACCCGGCGGGGGCCTGGACGGGCAGGGCCATGCGCAGCTCCATTTTGGGATGGCTGGCGGCTGGAACGGCGTTCCCGTCGGCATCCTTTATCCCGCCGGCGGTGAAGGTTATCGGCTCCCGGCCGGGCATCACCAGCTCCAGTCCGTCGCCGGGGAAGAACCGGTTGCGCTGGGAAAGCCGGGCATTCCCGTCCGCGCCGCAGTCCTCCACCACGGCGACAACGTCGTACCGGGAGAAGTACCGGGCGTCGTCGGTATACTGTCCCGGCGGGCCGAAGTAAAAGCCGGTGCAGTAGGGTCGGTGGCTGACGGCGTACACCTCGTCCCGCCACACTTGGGCCAGGGGCTCGCCCGCCAGGGCCGCGTCGGCGGCGTGGCGGTAGGCATGGGTGACCACGGCGGCGTAGTAGGCGGACTTGGTCCGGCCCTCTATCTTGAGGCTGCTCACCCCCGCCGCCAGCAGCTCCGGTACGTGTTCGATCATGCACATGTCCCGGGAATTGTAGAGATACGTGCCCCCGTCCTCCTCGATGGGAAAGTACTCGCCGGGGCGCTTTTCCTCCACCAGGGCATACTTCCACCGGCAGGGCTGGGCGCAGGCGCCCTGATTGGCGGCCCGGCCGGTCATGTAGTCGGAGATCACGCACCGGCCGGAAAAGGACAGGCACATGGCCCCGTGGACGAAGGCCTCCAGGGCAAGGCCCGCCGGGGTCCGGGCCCGCAGTTCGGCGATCTGGTCCAGGCTCATCTCCCTGGCCAGCACCACACGGCTGGCCCCCAGGTCATAAAACATCCGAGCCGTGCCGGCGTTCATCACTCCTGCCTGGGTGCTGATGTGTATCTGGGCCCTGGGGGCGTATTTTTTCGCCAGGGCCAGCACCCCCAGGTCGGACAGGATGAGCCCGTCCGCCCCGGCGCTGTCCAGCTGCTCCAGGTAGGCGGGCAGCGCCTCCAGCTGCCCGTCGGTGGGGATGGTGTTCACGGTCACATAGACCCGCACGCCCCGCTCATGGCAGTATCCCACGGCCCAGGCCATGTCCTCCGGGCCGAAGGACCCGGCCGCCGCGCGCATGCCGAAGGCGGGCCCGGCCAGATATACCGCGTCCGCCCCGAACGCCACGGCGGCGGTCAGCTTTTCCCTGTCCCCCGCCGGGCTGAGCACCTCCAGGCGCTTATTTTCCTCCATCTGCGACTCCTCTTAAAGCACGCGCGGGGCATCGCCCCGCGCATGTGGTATTCACTGCTTCTTTCTGACGACCTTGACCTTTTCCACCCGCTTGTCGTCGGCCTCCAGGACCGTCACGTCCAGGTCCTGCCAGCTGACCACGCTGCCCTGGGCGGCGTAGCCCTCGTTCAGCTCCATCACCCAGCCGCCCACGGTCTCGCTCTCGAAGTCGAAGCCGTCGGCGTCCACGTCCACCAGCTCCAGGAAATCCCCGATGGGCAGGTCCCCGTCCAGCTCCCAGCTGTCCTCGGAGGTCTTGACGATCTCCTCCTCCACCTCGTCGGTCTCGTCCCAGATGTC
>CANPXW010000140.1 GCA_947587025.1 uncultured Oscillospiraceae bacterium | reverse complement strand
CGCCGGTGCACGGGCTTCAGGCCGTCCCGCACGTCGGGCAGGGCGCGGCCCACGATGACGCTCATGGCGTATTCCCGGTAGCTCTGCTCCATCTCCCGGACCAGCTCGCTCTCCACGATGTGCTGCTCGGGGAACGCGATGTCCTCGGGCTTATAGTCTCTGTTGTGTGCCATTTTCCGTCACCTCCCCCTTAATAGTCCAGATTGACCGCATACTTGGCGTTCAGCTCGATCCACTGCTTGCGGGGCTCCACCTCTTCGCCCATGAGCACGGTGAAGATCTGGTCGGCCGCCACCGCGTCCTCCAGGGTGATGCGCCGCAGGGTGCGCTTCTCCGGGTCCATGGTGGTCTCCCACAGCTCGTGGGGGTCCATCTCGCCCAGGCCCTTGAAGCGGTTGATGTCGATCTTGGCGTTGGGGTTGTCGGAGCGCATCTCGGCGGAGATGGCGTCCCGCTCCTCGTCGGAGTAGGCCACCCGCTGCTGTTTGCCCCGGGTGAGCTTGTAAAGGGGCGGCACGGCGGAGTAGACGTAGCCGTTCTCGATGAGCGGACGCATGTAGCGGAAGAAGAAGGTCAGCAGCAGGGTGCGGATATGGGCGCCGTCCACGTCCGCATCCGCCATGATGATGATCTTGTGATAGCGGAGCTTTTCGATGTTGAACTCCTGGCCGATGCCGGCGCCCAGGGCCACGATCAGCGGATAGAGCTTGTCGTTGCCGTATATCTTGTCGGCGCGTGCCTTCTCCACGTTGAGCATCTTGCCCCACATGGCCAAAATGGCCTGGAAGCGGCTGTCCCGCCCCTGGATGGCGGAGCCGGCGGCGGAGTCGCCCTCCACGATGTATATCTCGCACAGGGCCGGGTCCCGCTCGTTGCAGTCCTGGAGCTTATCGGGCATCTGGCCGGACTCCAGCCCGGTCTTGCGGCGCACGCTCTCACGGGCCTTCCGGGCGGCCTCCCTGGCGCGGGAGGCGGTCATGGCCTTTTCCACCACCGCCTTGCCCACGGCGGGGTTCTCCTCCAAAAACTGCTCCAGCTTATCGCTGACCACGCCGTCCACCAGTGTGCGCGTCTCAGAGTTGCCCAGCTTGGCCTTGGTCTGGCCCTCGAACTGGGGGTTGGTCAGCTTCACGGAGATGACCGCCGTCAGGCCCTCCCGCACGTCGTCGCCGGAGAGGGTCTCGTCGTCCTTGAGCAGCTTTGCCTTGTGGCCGTAGGCGTTGAGCACTCTCGTCAGGGCCGTCTTGAAGCCGGTCTCGTGCATGCCGCCCTCCGGGGTGTGGATATTGTTGGCAAAGGAGACCAGCGCCTCGTTGTAGCCGTCGTTCCACTGCAGCGCCACTTCGGCGGTGGAGTCGGACCGGTCGCCCCGCATATAGATGACGCCGGGGTGGATGGGGGACTTGTTGCGGTTGATGAAGCTGACGAATTCCCGGATGCCGCCCTCGTAGAACATCTCGTCGAAGGCCTCTTTGCCGGGGCGCTCGTCCTTTGTGGAGATGCGCAGGCCGGCGTTGAGGAACGCCTGCTCCCGCATGCGCACGTGCAGGGTCTCGTAGTCGTACACCGTCTCGTCGAACATCTCCGGGTCCGGGTGGAAGCGCACCACCGTGCCGGTGTGGTCGGTCTTGCCGATGATGCGCATGTCCTCGGTCTTCTCGCCCCGGGAGAAGGCCATGTGGTATATCAGGCCGTTTTTGTGCACGTCCACCTCCAGCCAGTCACTGAGGGCGTTGACCACGCTGGCGCCCACGCCGTGCAGGCCGCCGGAGACCTTGTACCCGCCCGCGCCGAACTTGCCGCCGGCGTGCAGCACGGTGTACACCACCTCCAGAGCAGGCTTTCCCGTCTGCTCCTGGATGTCCACAGGGATGCCCCGGCCGTTGTCGGTGACCTCGATCACGTCGCCGGGCTCGATGACAACCTGGATGTGGTCGCAGTAGCCGGCCAGCGCCTCGTCGATGGCGTTGTCCACGATCTCGTACACCAGATGGTGCAGACCGGAGGCGGAGGTGGAGCCGATGTACATGCCGGGACGCATGCGCACGGCCTCCAGGCCCTCCAGGACCTGTATCTTCGACGCGTCGTATTCCTGTGTTACTCTTTCGTTCAGATCTGCCATGTTCAAATTCTCTCCTGGTCTTCCAGCCGCCGCGCCAGAACGGCGGTGCTCGGCTGGGTCAATATAACGGTATCGTCACGGCACAGCACGAAGGAACGGGGTATGTCCTCCGCAGCGGTGCGCACCCGGCCCTGTCTCTCGGCGCGGGAGAGAAATTCCCGCGTCAGATAGGACCAGGACGTGTTGTCCATCTCAAAGAGCCCCACGATGCTTCTCTCATCCAGAGCGGCCTCGCCGCCCAGATATACGTACATATGGCGCCTCCTACCGGACACGGCCGCGCTCCACGGTGAACACCCGCCCGCCTGTGCGGCGGCTGATGTTCTCGTCCTCGCAGCAGGTTATCAGGGTCTGGCCCCCGCCGATGCGGTTGAGCACGAATTCCTGCCGGGCCGCGTCCAGCTCCGAGAGCACGTCGTCCAGCAGCAGCACCGGGTATTCGCCCGTCTCGGCCTTGAAAATCTCCCGCTCCGCCAGCTTGATGCTCAGCGCCGCTGTCCGGGCCTGGCCCTGGGAGGCGAAGCTGCGGGCGGACACCCCGTCCAGAAATATCTCCAGATCGTCCTTGTGGATGCCTGTCAGGCACTGGCCCGCGTCCAGCTCCGCCTGCCGGTGGGCCGCCTGGTGGGCGGACACCTGCCGGTATATCTCCTCCGCAGGCGCTTTCGTGTCCGTGACGGTGCTCACGGTCCGATAGGTCACGGACAGACGCTCTCTCCCGCCGGAGAAATCCAGATGGATGGGAGCGGCGGCTTGGGCCAGTCTTTCCGCAAAGGAAGCCCTGTAGCGGATCATCCGGGCCGAGCAACGGGCAAGGCCATCGGAAAATTCGTCCAGGGCCGCCAGCAGGCTTGGCTTTTCACGCCAATCCTTCAGTATGCGCGTCTTGTTCTCGTATAGCTTGTTGTAGTCCGCCAGCAGGGAGGCATAGCCGGGGCGCAGCTGGCCGATGGCGTTGTCCAT
>CANPXW010000139.1 GCA_947587025.1 uncultured Oscillospiraceae bacterium | reverse complement strand
TATAAAAAACCGCCTTTGGGGCGACAGACTTTGCGCAATTTCGCAACGGGAATCCAAAAAGCGCCAGGGGCAAAAAGAAGCCCCGCGGCGGTGCCGCGGGGCTTTGAAAATTGCCTTGTTAGTTTGAAGCCGTCACATTAAAGTAAATGGTCGTATCACCCGAAGCAATAGCGGGATTAGGCGTCACGGTAAGGCCGGTGACCGTGCCACTCTGACCGGGCTGGAAAGTCCCGAACTTGTAGCCGGACGCGGGCGAAATCTTGACAACCAGGCGGTACACATAACCGGTGAAGTTGAACACCTCGCCCGCAGCGCAATCCTCCCAAACAACGCCGGTATCCTTAGCACGCCTCTGCCAAGTCTTACTGACGGTTGCGGCGGAGGTGTTTGTATCAGACGTAGTCGCGCTGGAGGTAACGGTCACGCCAGAGAGAGGCAGACCCTCGCCACCTGTGCCGCCAAGAGTAAGCGCAACAGCGGTGATTTCCTTATCCGGCTCAACGGTGGGTCCGGAGTACTCGACGTAGATCACGTTGACCCAACCGTAGGTGTTGAACTGATACCACAGTCTGCTGCCGAGGTAGGGAGAACCGGCCTCAAGGGCGCTCAGGCTCAGGTTGGTGCAGGCACCGGTGGTCGGGTTGACCAGATAAACCTTGGCGTCTTTTGCGACGGTCAGGGATGTGGTGCCGGAAGCGGAAGTGGTGTTGCCGACATCGGCCGGGGCCATGACAGCGGTAGTGGCAGTCAGCACGCCGGCTTCGTAGGTCCAGGTGTTACTGGCATTGCCGCGTCCGGTGGGAGCAGTGGTGATGGCCGTGTTGCTGGTGTTGATGACGTTCAGAGGACCGGTCACGGTGTAACCGCCGTTGGCGTAGGTGGCGTAGGTGTACAGGCCGGTCTGGGTGGGCTGGCTGCCGCCGGCGGCTCTGGCCACGTTGATGGTCTTGCCGGCCTCGCCATTGACGACGGCATTGAATGTCCAGTAATCATTGGTCACATTGACCAGATTGCTGTTGGTCATCAGGAAGGCGTAGTTGACACCCTTCAGGTTATCCAGCTCATCGGGCGTAGTCTGCAGGTTGGCGTACTCCACAAACACGTAGTCGGCGGTGCCAGTAGCGGTGGTGCTGGGCGCACCGTTTCCGTCAACGTTAACAGCAGTAACACGCAGCGTGGTATTCCCCACAAGGTTGATAGTGCCGCTGGTGAAGGTGCTGGAGGCGGCGCGGGCCAGATCAGGGATAGAAGTGAAGCCGGTGTAAACGGAGTAGTCCTTGATGGAGTACTGCCCCAGGTTCTCAGTAAACTTGTAATTGGCAACGAAGAACACGGTGTTGTTGTCAACCGTCAGAGTGCCGATGCCGGCGGTCAGGTTCTGCACAAAATCGGTTGTGGGATTGCTTGAGCCGTTGCCGGTAGTGCCTGCGGTAAGAGTGCTGAGCTCATTGGCAACGCCCGCATCAAACTCAGTGCCCGCAGCCAGGGTGCCACCGAAGTTGGCGGCGGTCAGGACGGAGTAACCGGCGGCCTGGCCGTTGGGCTGGAAGTACACCAGGGTGTTCACGGGCACACGGCAGTTCCACACCGCGGCTGCAGCGGGGGCAGTGGTGGCTTCGGCCTCGGCACTGGAGGCAAAGAAGCTGCCATCGCTCTTAACCTGGTTGACTGTCACATCGCCGGAGACGGTCTTAACGGTGTACTGGTTGTAGTACTGGCCCAGACCGGCTTCCTTCACGCCCACAGCGGTAATCACGCCGTAGCTGGCGGAGGTGGCGGGAACGATGCCCAGGATGTTGTTCTGGCTGTCCAGATACAGGCCATAGGTGTTGCCCACGGTGCCGCTGAGCAGCTTCAGGCTGGTGGTATTCCGGTTTGTGACACCGGCACCGCCGGTGTTGGTGGCGGAGGTGGTGTTGTAACCGAAGGTCCAGTTGTACTTGTAGGTGGTGCCGTTGGTGCCGGTGATGGACACGCCGTCAGCGGTGCCGCCAGTGGTGTTTACAGAGGCGACGGTCACGGTGACAGGGCTGATCTTCTCGATGCTCTGCACGCGGTTGGCGGTGCCCACCTTCTCGCTCATGTCAGTGCCGAGAGCATTTCGGGCGGTCACAGTCAGCATCTGGACCCGCACCACGTCGCCCACGGCGTAGCCGGCGGTGTTGGCGATGGTGACGGTGCCGTAATAGGCATTGTTGCTTCCAACAACCTGAGTCGCATCGGTCATGCCGGTCACGCCGGTCACAACATTCGCTACGTTGTTGCTGTAAACAGTCAGGGTAGCCTTGGCGGCCTGCATCTCATGGCCGGCGGGATCCTTGACCTGATCCACAGTGCCTGTGACCACGGCCAGGAAGGTGTCCACATAGGTGGTGATATACGGGTCCTCAGTGGGTGTGACAGCGGCGCTGATGTAGCTGGGGTTGGCATAGATGCTGGTGTGGCGGCCCTGCTGGCCCACGGTATTCACGGTGTCGGTGGCCTGGATGGTCAACGGCGTGGTCACGTCCACGTTGCCCTTGCCGTTGGTGTAGGCCACGATGGCGGCGGAGGTGGTGATCTTCAGAGCCTCGGCCACATCGCACTCAGTGGCGGCCACGTAGGAGTCATAAAGAGCGACCTCTGTCTTTTTGTAGGAGCCATACACATCAGTATCAGGCCAGGTGAACCGGAAGTACTGGACAAAGGAGGGAGCGCCCCAAGTGTCCAGCTTACGGCCAGTGGTGTCCCCAGTGGGCGTGGTGTCAACGTTCTCAATCAGCTTATAGTCCAGAGATTTGTAGCCAATGTGGGGATAAACAGCGGGAGCAACACGATATGCGCCGGTGGCAGCATTGTAGGTCAGCTGAGCCACAGCGCCGCGGGGGGTCTTGTTGGCGGGATCGGTGCTGACACCCTTGGAGATGCCGGCCTTGGTGGCATCGGCCAGAACCTTGTACTCCCAGTTGCTGCCGGTGTACTCGTTGTTCCTGTCATAACCAAGAGCGCGGAGCAGCATAGCCTGAACCTCGTAACCGATGATCTGCTCGTTGGGCTTGACATTGCCCTTTTCGTCGCCCTTAAGCACACCCTGGTTGGCGCAGAAGCCAATATAGCCCTTCGCCC
>CANPXW010000138.1 GCA_947587025.1 uncultured Oscillospiraceae bacterium | reverse complement strand
GACGCCAGGACCGGCGCCGGGTCGGCGTCGTGGGCGTCGGTCAGCAGCGCGATGGGGACGGGGCAGCCGGGGAGCGTGTAGTGTGTCTCGGTCATGGGGGACCTCCGAAAAAAGGTGTCGGCGCCATTGTAACACAGGGCGGAAAAAGACGCAATGCCGCCGTTCATGCCGCCAGATGCGTCATTCATGCAGGGACGGTTGATTGCGGCGGCGTGATGTGCTAAATTGGCACTGACCGATATGGCCAGCTTATCTGGCGGCAGATATAACGGCGGGACAGCCGTATATCATACATATACGTTTTGATTCAAGGAGGAGTGAAGACAATGAAAAAGCTGTTTGCGTGTCTGCTGTGCGCCGCGCTGATGCTGGGCGCCTGCGCCTTTACCCAGGGGCCGGAGGGCGGCCGCTGTTACAGCCTGGGCGACATCGTGCTGCACATCGGCGACGAGGAAGTGGATATGTCCGGCGTCAAGCTGGGCGTAGACGTGTTCGGCGGCGACGAGCCCAACGCCGTGCTGCTGCACCTGGACGTGGACGGGGAGACGCTCTGCCAGATCGGCGTGACGAAGGCCGAGGGGCTGTATGTCCTGCATCTGCAGAGCCAGGCCGTGGGCCATAAGGACTACGCCATCGACCCGGTGATCGAGATGACCCGGGCCTTGAACGATGTCCGCGACGGGCTGATCGAGATGCTGCAAAACACCGATACCGAGGCCGTCGCCGAGAGCATCGTGGGCCTCATGGAGAGCCTGTTCAAGCAGCCCGCGGCCGCCGAGGAGCCTGTGGAGGAGCCGGAGGAAGAGACCGAGGAGCCGGTGGCGGAGGAGCCCGCGGAGGGCGTCACCGAGATCGAGATCCATCTGTCCGACCTGGCGAAGATCGGCCTGGACGGCGACCCTATGGAGGTCATCATGAACTGCGTCCAGGGGCCCGAGACGGTCACCATGGGCGGCGTCCATGAGAACGCCGACGGCAGCGAGACCGAGATCCCCGAGGGCGAGTATGAAAAGCTGACCGTCACCTTCGACGCGGAGGACCTGCTCGAACTGCTGGGCATGATCACCATCGACGGCCAGGCGCTGCCTGTGGACCAGCTGCCCGAGGAGTTCAAGGACGCCTTCCAGTTCACCGTCGCCACCTATGCGGGCCTGGACGGCGTGGACTGCGACTTCGGCTATGTGAACGCCGGCATGAACTCGGAGGAGGGCGTGGTGTTCGGCATGGGCTACATGAGTACCGCCACCGCCGACGGCAACGCCACCCAGGCCGCCGTGGGGATGGGGTCCTATGACGAGCTGGTGACCGCCTCTTTCACCGTCAGCGACAGCCCGGTGCAGGGCGAGGCCTTCGGCCCCGACGCCATCGACATGGACAGCCTTATCAACCTGAGCGTGGCCGAGGACGAGGAAGCGGCCCTGGACGCGCTGCTGGACGACCTGGGCATGGTGGCCGTCGAACTGGTCAGCGGCCTGACCGCCCCGATCATGGGCGCCATGGAGGTCCCGGAGGGCTGAATCCAGAGCGTACATATCCGCAGCGGCCCGGGGCCAAGTACCGGACCGCTGCGCTTTGGTTGACAGGCTGGTGTACTATATATTATAGTGGGAACCTAGATAAGAAAGGAGAACGCGGCCCCGGCCGGGACCGCGCGGATGGAGGAATATGCCGATAACGAAACTGGCGCCGGTGAGCCTGGCGATGTTTTACGGGGCGAACCGGGATTTTGCGAACGCCTTCAGCGTGCGCGTGACGCTGAAAAACCCCATCGAGCCGGAGCCTCTGCGCCGGGCGGTGGACAAGGCCATGGAGCGGTACCCTTACTTCTCCGTGCGTCTCGCGGTCAGGGGGGAGGAGCTGGTGCTGGAGGATAACCCCCTCCCGGTGGCCATCGTGAAGGGGCCGGTCCCGGCCCGGCTCAACACCGCCGCGGCCAATTATCACCTGGTGGGCGTCAGCTATGAGCGCACCAGCGTGGTGTTCGGGGCGTTCCACGCCCTGACGGACGGGGCGGGGGCGTTCCCCTGGATCAAGACGGTGCTGTACTACTACCTCTGCGAGACGGAGGGGCGCCAGCTTGACCAGGCGGGCGTCCGGCTGGCGGGGGAGGACATCCCCCAGGGGGAGTTGGAGGACCCGTTCCAGACGGAGATGCCCGAGACGGAGGAGCCCATGCCGCCCCGGTGGAGCGGCGCGTTCCGCATCCCAGGCCCGGCAGAGGCCGGCGCCGGGCACTGCTGGCACATCCGCATCGGGGAGACCTCCTTCATGAAGTACACCCGCACCCAGGACGGCAGCCCCGCCACCATCACCTCCGCGTTCATGGCCAAGGTCCTGCACACGCTCCACCCAGACATGACCCAGCCGGTGGTGTGCGGCATGGCCCACAACTTCCGGGACGTGATCGGCAAGCCCCTGGCCCATCAGAGCATGGTCTCGCTCATAGAGCTGGCATACCCGCCCCGGCTGAAAGGGGCGGACATCGAGAAGCTGGCCATATGCAGCCGGGGCATGGTGATGCTCCAGAGCCAGCCGGAGACGGTGTGGGACACGGTGCGGCGGCAGCTGGCGCTGGAAAAGGAACTGGAGCCGCTCTCGCTCCAGGAGAAATACGCCCGGCTGCGTCCCGTCGTCACCGGGGCCAGGACGGGCATCGGCAACCTGCCCGCCTCCGCGCCGGTGACCTTCAAGGTCAGCTATGTGGGCCGGACGGACTGGGGCAGTATGGCGAACATGATCGAGTCCGTCCACTGTTCCGTCACCACGACGGGCAGCGGCATCTGCATCGAGATCAACACCTGCAACGGCTACTTCGACTATTGCTTCATGCAGGAGTCGGGGGACGACGCCTATGTGCGGCAGTTCGCGGACTTGCTGGAGTCGGAGGGCATCTACTGCACCATGTCCGGCCCCTATGATATCCAGGTGCCGGGGATGCGCCTGCCGGACGAGCCGGAGGACTGAACCGACATAATTGAATATGATGACCCCGCCGGAGCGAAGTTCGCTTTGCTCCGGCGGGGTCTATTTTTATGTATAGGGCGTGTAGGCGCGTTGGGTTTCCTCTAAACTGGAGACACTACTGTTTAAGGAGGAAACGGCAATGGAACAAACGACTTACGGCTATGTCCGTGTGTCCAGCCGGGAGCAGA
>CANPXW010000137.1 GCA_947587025.1 uncultured Oscillospiraceae bacterium | reverse complement strand
CCGAAACCGGCGGCGATGAAGATGGCCCGCTTGACCCGGTAGGGCTCCAGGGCGTTCAGACCGCTGTCCGTGATGTGGTTCTTCCCGTCCAGCAGGCCCTCCTGCCGCAGTTCATTTACGAGCCGATTGGCCTTCCCCAGCGATATGCCGGCACCCTCGCACAGCGTCCGCTGCGTAACAGGCTTTTCCCGCCCGGCGCGCCAGGCCTCATATAGGATATTGAATCTGTCTTTGCTGAGCATACGTCCGTATCTCCATGCTGTACTTTGTTCGCCGTCGTCTTGGACAGTGAAATTTTTGAACGGTTTGTTAGCATTATACCCCCCCCGCGAAAATTGTCAAGCCCCCACGAAAAAAACATGAAAAAACGCCTGTCCCGGACCGTTCATTCGGTCCGGGACAGACGTTATTTTGAACTTTTATCGCCGCATCCCGCTCAGCCGTCGGCGTGCAGATCAGATCCTGACCAGATGCTCTCCCCTGCCATACGCCTCCATGACCCCGCATATCGCCGCAGACACGTCCTGGCTGATATACAGGCTGGGCTTTCCCGTCTGGATCATCTTCAGGAAGTTGGCCAGCGCGTAGCGGATGCCCTCGCCGTCCAGCTGGTAGAAGCAGCGCTTGTTCTCGGCGGGGTTCTCGTAACGCACCTCGAAGTAATCCATCTTCCACCAGGGCGCCGGCACGTAGATATACCCCCTGGTGCCGGACACGACCAGCTCGCCCTCCGACTTCACGCCGGAGCCCACCTTGATGGAGGCCACCGCGTGGGGATACAGGAAGCTGATCTTCGTAAAGGTATCGTACAGCGGCCGCTCCCGCACGATGTGGGAGACGATCTGGATGTCTGCGTACTGGGTGCCCAGTATCTGAAAGACGGGCAGCATCGCCGTCGGGCCCCACTCGGAGATGGTGTTCCACAGGTTCGCCCGCTGCTTCTCCGTGAGCTTGCTGGCGTCCAGCAGGCTCGTGCATGTGGCGTCCACCGACACCACGTCCCCGATGCGGCCGCTCTTCACCAGCAGCTGCAGGCGGTGGTAGGCCATGGAATACGCCGTCCTCAGCGACTCGGCCAGGATGCAGCCCTTTTCCTGGGCCAGCGCGTACAGCTGCCGGCACTCCCGCTCGCTCAGCGCCAGGGGAGACTCGCAGAACACATGCTTGCCCCGCGTCAGCGCGGCCTGTATCTGGGCAAAGTGGAGCTGGGGCTGGGAATAGATGAACACCGCGTCCGACACGTCCAGCAGCCGTTGGTAATCGTCCGTGACCAGGGGCAGGGAGCGGACCTCCTCCGCCAGCTGGGACACATCGTCCGTGCACAGGCCGGACAGCCGTATCCCGTTCACGTAGGCCGACTCTCTGGCCACCTTGTTCAGATACGCCGAGCTGCCCACCAGGCCCATCGACGTCTCGCGTCTGTCATGGCGTATCCCGGAGCTGGAGATGCCCTCGGTCCGGGGCAGATAGATCACCTGGCAGTACTCCCGCAGATAATCGAACTTACCCGTCCAGTCGGAGCCCACGGTGAATATATCCACCTCGTACCGGCGGATGTCGTCTATCTTCTGCCCCTCATATTCCTCGACGATGATCTCGTCGGCCAGACCCGTCTGCCGGACGGCCTCTATGCGCTCTATCAGCGGCTGCTGCACGTTGATCTTGCCCCGGCTTATATCGAAGTCGTCCGCCGTCACGCCGACGATCAGATAGTCCCCCAGCGCCTTGGCCCGTTCCAGCAGCCGGATATGGCCATGATGGAGCAGATCGTATGTACCGTATGTGATGACTTTTACCATCTGCGGTCCTCCCGTCGCCCGGCGCTCACAGCTGTCCTTTTGCGTGCATATCGTGGAGCGCCTCTATCAGCGCGCGGTTATCCTCGCTGGTGATATAGCCGATGTGGCCGACGCGGAACACCTCGTCCGCCTTCTCCCCGCCGTTGGGGCACACCCATATCTGATACTCGTCCTTCAGTATGCGCACCACGTCCCCGGCCCGGGCGGCCAGCGGATGCAGGGCCGTGACCGCGTTGGACATGGACTCCGAGACGATCTGCAGGGGCAGATCGGCGATCGCGCTCCTGAACTGCCCGGCGATGCCGGCGATATGCGCCCGCTCCGCCGCCACGCCGCCGCCGCGCGCGATGGCACACAGGCGGGTATGGATCTGCAGCAGCGTCGTGACCGCCGGGGTGAAGGGCGTCTGGCCCCGCTCCATGTTTTTCAGCGCGCCCTTCAGGCTCAGATACATGCACTTTTCCTCGTTGGCGTCCACGCGTGCCAGCGCCTCGGGCGCCAGCGCCACCACCGACACGCCCGGCTGGACGGCAAGGGCCTTCTGGGAGCCGGTAATCACCGCCGCCGCGCCCATGGCCTGCATGTCCAGCTCATCCGCGATGAACGCGCTGATGGCGTCCACGATGAGCAGGATGCCATGCTCCCGGCAGAACGCCGAGATCATCGGCATATCATAGAGCACGCCGGACGACGTCTCGTGCATGTTCACGACCAGCGCCGTGTTCCCCTCGCCGGCCAGCGCCTGCAGCTGCTCCAGACGCAGCTGACGGCCAAAGCCGCACCGGACCTCCGACACCCGGCGGCGGTGCAGGCGGCACAGCTCCGCGAACCGCTGGCCGAAGGAGCCGCCGTTGATGACGATGACCTTTTCCTCGTCCCGCAGGATATTCATGACGCAGGACTCCATCGCCCCCGTGCCGGACGTGGTCAGAAACACACAGCGGCTGTCGGCCGGCGCGTGCAGATACTCCAGCATCATGCGCTCGTTCTCCAGCATGATCTGGGAGAACTCCGGCGTCCGGAAATAGGGCGCAGAATGATTTGCCGTCTCGATCACTTCCGGCGAGGACATCACCGGTCCCACTGTAAAGTTCAGCATGTTCTTCTCCTTGTACGCGTATTCCCCCGGTCCGGCTCTTACCGGAACGTCTCGAAGGGGTGGGGCAGCAGCTGGGCCAGGCGGTAGCTGACGTACCGGCCGCCGGAGCGGGTGCACAGCACCTCCATATCCCCGTCGGGGGCGAATTCGCCCATCACCTGCAGGCACGCGCCGCAGGGCATGCAGTAGCTCTCCCCCTCCCCGTAGATGGCGATGCGCACGAATTTTTTCCGCCCCTCGCTGACGGCCTTGACGATGGCGGTGCGCTCGGCGCAGATGGTGGAGCCCAGGGCGGCGTTCTCCACGTTGCAGCCGGTGAA
>CANPXW010000136.1 GCA_947587025.1 uncultured Oscillospiraceae bacterium | reverse complement strand
TATCCCGACCAGGAGTTCGACATCACCCTGGGCGTGGAGTCCGAGTCCACCGCCAAGGACACCATCCTCACCGACGTGGAGGCCGCCGCTGACGTGTACGCTTTCGCGTCCGACCAGCTGCCCGACCTGGCCAACGCCGGCGCCATCCTGGACCTGAGCACCGTTGAGGCCGCTCTGGAGTCCCTGGCCGGCAAGACCCTGGACGACATCAAGGCTGCCAACGTGGAGGGCGCCGTCACCGCCGCCACCTACAACGACACCTTCTATGCCTTCCCCTTCGCCTCCGACGGCTTCTTTATGTTCTATGACCCCGACTACATCTCCGCCGAGCAGGCCGAGACCTGGGAGGGGCTGCTGGACGCGGCCGCCGCTGCCGGCAAGAAGGTGGGCATGACCCTGGCCTCCGGCTGGTACAACACCGCCTTCTTCAACGCCGCCGGCTTCTCCACCTCTCTGAACGCTGACGGCACCACCAACATGGACTGGAACGGCACCTCCCCCGACGGCTACACCGGCGTGCAGGTGGTCCAGGCCATGCAGGCCATCGCCGGCCACGACGCCTTCATGGCCATCGCTGACGGCGACATCTCCAACCAGATCGCCGGCGGCGACCTGGCGGCCGTCATCTCCGGCACCTGGGACACCAAGCTGGTCTCCGACACCTTCGGTGAGGACTACGAGGCCCGTGCGCTGCCCCTGCTGACCCTGGGCGAGGACCAGGTCCCCACCCGCAGCACCGTCAGCTTCAAGATGATCGGCGTCAACCCCTACGCCGCCAACACCGGCTGGGCCGTGATGCTGGCTGAGTTCCTCACCAACGAGGAGTCTCAGGTGGCCCGCTTCGAGGCCCGCGAGATCCCGCCCACCAACATCGCCGCCTCTGAGAGTGAGGCCGTCCAGGCCAACAAGGGCGTCGTGGGTCTGACCGACGCCGCCTCCGTGGGCGTGGTGCAGTCCGTCGGCGGCAAGTACTGGGATCCCACCGCTTCCTTCGGCGAGCAGATCGCCCAGGGCACCATCGGCTCTGACGAGGAGGCCATCCAGACCGCTCTTGACCAGCTGGTAGAGGGCGTCACCGCTCCTGTGGGCTGAGTTTCCCCGTATCGGCTCTTATCAAGTGACCGAGCGCGCGGCCCCGGACCGTTATTGGACTGGGGCCGCCGTGTGATAATCATTGCAAGCAAAGAAAAGAAAGGAAGTGGAACGCCGGATGAATAAGATCGGCGGCGCCGTGGCCGGATTTTTCCGGGGCATCGGCAATTTCTTCGGCGAGTTCTTTACGGCCCTCGCCAAGGGCGACTGGGCCGTAAAGCTGTCCCTGCTCGTCTGGGGCGCCGGCTACGCCAAGCGCAAGCAGTACGTCAAGGCGATCATCATGACGGCCCTGGAAGTGGGCCTTATCCTGTTCTCCGTCTACTTCGCCAGCCAGTACGTGCCCAAGTTCGGCACCCTGGGCACGGTGCAGATGGCCCAGGAGTTCAACATCGAGACCATGCAGATGGAGTTCAACGACTACGACCACTCCTTCCTCATCCTGCTGTTCTCCCTGTTCAGCTTCGTGGTGTGGGCCATCGGTCTGGTGGTGTGGATGCGCAACACCGTGGCGGTCTACCGCCTGCAGCAGACGGCCGAGGCCGGCCGGCACGTCAACTCCTTCAAGGAGGACTGCCGGGAGTACCTGGGCGATAAGTTCCACATCACCCTGCTGACCCTGCCCATCATCGGCATCGTCATCTTCACGGTCATCCCCATCCTGCTGCTGATCTTCGTGGCCTTCACCAACTACGACCAGCAGCACATGCCCCCCAGCGCTCTGTTCACCTGGGTGGGCTTTGAGAACTTCAAGAGCCTGTTCTCCAGCGGCGGCATGACCGTCACCTTCGGCTACGCCTTCGTGCGGGTGCTGGGCTGGACCCTGGTGTGGGCGTTCTTCGCCACCTTCACCACCTACTTCGGCGGCATCCTCATGAGCCTGCTGCTCAACAGCAAGAAGACCCGCGCCCCCCGGCTGTGGCGGACCCTGCTGGTGATCACCATCGCGGTGCCCCAGTTCGTCTCCCTGCTGCTGGTGCGCAACTTCTTCTCCAACGGCGGCATCGTCAACACCATCTGCGCCAACATCGGCCTGACAGGCTGGCTGCGCCGCATAGGGCTCATATCCACCAGCTACATACCGTTCCTGACGGCCCCCGGCTGGGCCCACGTGATGATCATCCTGATCAACATCTGGATCGGCGTGCCCTACCAGATGCTGATCGCCACCGGCATCCTGATGAACCTGCCCTCGGATCAGCTGGAGAGCGCCCATGTGGACGGCGCCAACAAGTTCCAGACCTTCCGCTACATCACCATGCCCTACATGCTGCAGGTCACCGCGCCCACCCTGGTGACGGATTTCGTCAAGAACATCAACAACTTCAACGTCATCTATCTGCTGACAGACGGCGTATACACCACCACCAACCAGCTGATGGCCAACTCCCAGGCCAAGGAAGTGGACCTGCTGGTCACATGGCTGTTCAACCTGACCCAGAACTACTATAACTACAAAATGGCCGCCGTCATCGGCATCGTGGTGTTCATCGTCTGCGCCGTATTCACCCTGGTTGCGTTCAACTTCCTCATCCGGGGCGACAAGGAAGGGGTGTATCAGTAATGAAAGATAAGAAGCTTGGCAGCATCGTCAGCCACAACGTGCTGATCGCCGTGCTGTGCATCATCTGGCTCATCCCCATCGTGTGGCTGGTGTGCATGTCCTTCTCGGCCGCGCCCAATATGAACACCAGCACCTTCTTCCCCCAGCAGTGGAGCGCCAAGTACTATGTGCAGCTGTTCCAGTCCGACACGGTGAACCAGTTCAAGGCCTGGTTCATGAACACCTTCAAGATCGCCATCTTCACCTGCATCATCTGCACCTGCTTTACGCTGATGGTGGCCTACGCCACCTCCTTCGGCAAGTTCAAGGCCCGCAAGCCCCTGATGAACGTGGCGGTGATGCTCAATCTGTTCCCCGGCGTGCTGACCATGATCGCGGTGTACTTCACCCTGCGCACCTTCGGTCTGACCAACAGCCACATCGGCCTGATCCTGGTCTACTCGGCCAGCTCCGGCCTGGGGTATCTGATCTGCAAGGGCTTCTTCGACACGGTGCCCCGGGCGCTGTGCGAGGCGGCTCGGCTGGACGGGTGCAACGAGGCGCGTATCTTCGCCCAGATCGTCATCCCCACCAGCCGCCCCATCATCGTGTACACCATCATCAGCAGCTTTTTGAC
>CANPXW010000135.1 GCA_947587025.1 uncultured Oscillospiraceae bacterium | reverse complement strand
GCCATTGTCTACCGTATCATGACCGGTGACACGGAAGGCAAGTACAAGGACAACTATGTCGGTACGGCTGACAAGTTCGCGGACAGCGCCACGTTTGCCACATGGGCAAAGGGCTACATCGGCTATGTCCGCAACCAGGGCATTTTCGTCGGCGATGAGAAGGGCAACTTCAAGCCTGAGGATTATATCACCGGCGACGAGGTCCTGACTGTCCTGCTCCGCTGCATCGGCTACGGCCAGAACGGTGAGTTCACCGGCGCCAGCTGGGCTGAGAATGCCGAGGCCCAGGCTACCCGGATTCATCTGTTCGGCAATGCTACTGGCTATCTGGATGTCAAGGCCAACATGTCCAAGGTCATCAGCCGCGGCATCGTGGCCAAGCTGACCTACAACGCCGTCAAGGCCCCCATGGTGACTTATTTCAACGGCGAGCCCAGCATCTATCAGGACAACCAGGGCCGTCCCGTGGCTCCCAATACCCCGGACGCCAAGCCCAACCCCGCTTTGATCAGTACTGGCGACAACAGCGCTGATGTCGAGGTTGAATATGACGAGTGGGGCACCCCCAGCAAGGATGTTGAGCATTACGTTTACTTCAACTATCCTCAGACCAAGGTCACCAGCACCAAAAAGATCCCGCTTGAGCCCATGACCACGTTCTGGACTGCCAAGAGCCACTGTGATCTTTCCACTGAGCTCAAAGTCGAGAAGGCTATTGAGAAGATTGCCGTTTACACCAACGGCTATGAGAATAAGACCACTCTTGCCAAGCTTGATCCTCTGAACACCACCGCTCAGATCGGCGCTCAGGGCCGCTACACCGCTGTGTATGATACCAACAACGATAAGAAGCCCGACGTCATTGTCTACAAGGACACCCTTCTGGCCATGGTCACCGACGTGAAGGCCGCCACCTATGACAAGGCTGGCCACCCGGATGACCCCGCCACCCTGGAGCTGAAGGTCTTTGACGGCCCCGCCAACACCGGCGGCGGTAGCACCGACCCCGTTGACACCGCCGACACTGACACCCAGGGCGTCTCCGTGGTCACGCTGGAGAACGGCACCACCAACTGGAGCTACACCAAGGGCCAGTTTATCCTGCTGTTCTATCACCAGAAGAGCACAACCGATACTGACGTTCAGGCCAAGACCACGGCTGACTATAAAGAGGATTACAACAAGGACGACACAACGGACTGGCACGACTACTACACGATTCAGGGCTTGGCCACCTCCATCAGCGGCGCCCAGACCGTGATCTCCACCAACGGCAGCGCCCACACCATCAGCGGCACCAAGAAGCCCGACAACAACCGCTATGTCCTGGACGAGGCCGGCGACGACACCAAAGCGACCTACACCTGGTTCCTTGACTCCAAGGGCAACGTGATCGGCTCCGTGAAGGAGAAGGTGGCGCACAACTACGGCGTCATCACCTCTCTGTATTGGGAGGACGCCAAGGGCGATGGCTATGCCGAGGCCACCGTGGTCTACATGGACGGCACCACCGACACCGTGAAACTCCACGATGTCACCCCTGCCGCCGGGCGTAACAGCTACACCGTCGGCACCACCATGAACAACACTCATTATGGCGTGGCCGTCGTGGACGGCGCCGCGAACGCCATGACCACCGACGACACAAACGACAAGTTCTACGTGAGCGAGAGCAAGGAGACCAACCAAACCGCTGACGACAAGAATACCGGCTACGGCATCCTGCTGGACAACCTGTTCGAGATCACCAAGCGGGCCGACGGCACCTACAGCTTCGTCGAGGTGGCCGGCAACAAGGCGAGTAACGCTGATCCTTATGTGGGTCTGGCTAACGCCAAGACCACCGTCAGCAAGGGCGTTGTCACGAATGATAGCGGTGACGGTGACGCGCTGTTGATCAACGACAATACCAAGTTCCTTGTACGCAGCACGGTCAGCGGCAAGTGGGTGTTCACCCCCGTCACCGGCTACAAGAACATCGTGAATTACGACGAGGGCGAGGTTGACTTCGTTGACGTGGACGGCGACACTTATGCCGACTATGTCTACATCATCGCCGATCCCGCCGCCGAGTCCGGCTGGCACATCTTCTTCGCCGATGCCAAGACCGAGGCGGATAAGTCCGACGATTACTCCGAGATGCGCTATGACCACAACGTGGCGGCCCGCACCTACACCGTGTACGGCTATCTGGACGGCGTGGAGGGCTCTGTGACCATCGCCGACACCGGCGCCATCACGGAGGACTTCGTCAATAAGATGAACGGCAACACCCTGTGGCTGGTGAAGATCGTGGGCGGCAAGGTGACTGACGTGGACGGCGAAGGCTCCAACCACAGCACAAATGGCGCTGGTGACAACATCGCTATTAACGGCAGCTACGACCACGACGACGTTGCCGGCACTCCGACTGACAACACCCAAAAGTCTGCCTATACGTCGGGCGTCGCTTTGAATAATGCTGCCAACGGCATGAGCAATACCGATGATCTGGGCATCTACACCGGCCAGTCCATTATCCTGAGGAACACCGCCGCCGGCGATAAGCTGGATGGTAGCATCCTCACCCTGAACAGCGTGACCTATACGGTCAACGACGACACCCTGGTGGTGGGCGACTGGAGCCTGTTGCGCAAGACCGGCAACACCGTGATCCTGGTGTACGGCGCTGGCAACCAGGTCAAGCAGGCCTACGTGTTTGGTGAGAACACCGGCACCGAGTATAAGGATCCCGAGACTTTGGCCGAGATCGACGACACCAATATGCTGAGCAGCATCACCGTGAACGGTGTGACCATCGCCGTGGCCGACACCTATAAGGCTGCTGGCACCGGGGACGAGGACGACGCTCTGGCGGCCGCCATCGCGAATGCCACTGAGCTCAGCCTGAAGCTCCTCAGCGCTGTCACCGATAAGTACGAGATCGCTCCCACTCTGACCGGCAGCGTGTCACACTATCAGATCAATGTCTACAGTGACAAGGACGCGACGCCCGATGAGGGCTTCAACACCGGGGCCAGCGATACGCCTTACAACAACGCCCTGGCTGTCGGAAACTACATCATCATTTCCATGAACGCGAGCGCGAGCACCAAGGGCACCCACTACGCTGCTTACGTAGTCGTTGCCTAATCCTCCGCACCCCTTGAAAACTTAGCAGCTTTCAAAGCCCCGCGGCACCGCCGCGGGGCTTCTTTTTCACTCCTTATTTCCTCACCGGCTGCAGCGGCGCTTCACATACGCCAGCAGGGCTTCCTTTTCGTTGGGAAGCTCCCCGTCGGTGACGGC
>CANPXW010000134.1 GCA_947587025.1 uncultured Oscillospiraceae bacterium | reverse complement strand
CGGAGGACTACCTGACCCAGACCTACCCGAACATCCCGCTGCTGGCGGTGGTGCCGGATATGCTCAGCAGCGAGGGCAAGGGGTATTACTACGCCTCTGAGAGCAAGCCGAAGCCGCCGGCCTCCGGGGCCGAGCGGAAGAAAGCGTAAGGGAGGGAGCGAGGATGGCAAGAAAGAACAGGCAGGCGGCGGTCAGCGCCAACAAGTTCATGATGGAACGGCGGAGCATGATCGGGCCGAAGATGAACTTTGCGGCGGCGGAGGCATATAAGCTGCTGCGGACGAACATCATGTTCTCCTTTCCCAACGCGGGGGAGCACCATGTACTGGGGGTGACCAGTTCCTTCCGGGGCGAGGGCAAGAGCCTGACCTCCATCAACCTGGCGTATACGTTCGCGGAGACGGGGATGCGGATCCTGCTGATCGAGGGGGACATGCGCCTGCCCACGGTGGCGAACCGGCTGGGCCTGCAGCCCAAACCGGGGCTTTCCAACCTGCTGGTGGGGACGGACGGGGTGTCCCAGTCCATCCAGCGGTATTCGGCCTTCAGCGGGGAGAACACGGTGAGCTTTGACGTGCTGGTGTCGGGAGATATCCCGCCAAACCCGGCGGAGCTGCTGGGGTCGGAGCGGACGGCCACGTTTTTGAAGGCGGCCCGAGAGAGATATGACTACATTCTTCTGGACCTGCCGCCGGTGACGGCGGTGACGGACGCGATCATCGCGTCCCGGATGGTGGACGGGATGATCGTTGTGGTGCGGTCGGACCACGCGGTGCGGGGGAGCGTAGCGGAGACGATGCGGCAGCTGAGCCTGGCGGACGCCCATGTCTTGGGCTTCGTGTTCAACGGGGCCAACGCGGGCGGCGGCGGTTATTACAAGAAGGGCTACTACAAGAAGGATTACTACTACTCAGAGTACGGCAGGAAGAAATGACAGATTTTCACATGCATGTGCTGCCGGGGATAGACGACGGCAGCAGGAGCGTGGAGATGTCCCTGGGGATGCTGGAACGCAGCGCGTCCTATGGGGTAGAGACAGTGGCGGCGACGCCGCACTTCTACGCCTGGGAGAACAGCCCGCAAAAGTTCCTTTCCCGTCGGGCGGATGCCTACGGCCAACTGATGGAGGCGGCGGCGGGGCGGGAGGACTTGCCCCGGGTGCTGCTGGGGGCGGAGGTCTGCTTCTTCGACGGGGTCAGCGGCATGGACGAGCTGGAGGAGCTGTGCCTGGAGGGGACGGACCTGCTGCTGCTGGAGATGCCCTTTACCCGGTGGACGGAGCGGATGCTGCGGGAGGTGGAGACGATCCAGCGCTGCGGCCTGCTCCCGGTGGCGGCCCACATCGAGCGGTATCTGGACTTCCAGCCGAGGGCGATGCTGGACGCGTTTATGGATCTGGGCGTGTACATACAGTGCAACGCGTCGTTTTTCCTGGACCGGCGGGCCCGCCGGGCGCTGAAGATGTTCCGGGCGGGAGAGATCCGGTTTCTGGGGTCGGACGCCCACAACCTGAGCAGCCGTCCGCCCAACCTGGGCGGGGCGGTGGAGCTGATAGAGAAGAAGCTGGGGCGGGAAGCCCGGAGACGCTTCGAAGCGGAAGCGGACTTCCTCATAAGCGGGGAATAATACTGTTCTCCAATAAAAAGTAGACTTTTTATTGGAGAGGCGCCGCTTTGTGCGTCGCCCTTTTCGGCGGTAAAGCCGCCGAAAAGACGTCTCATATGATTTTCTACGCGCTCCGCGCTATAAAAAGCAGCCATTTTTCAAATGTCTACTTTTTAAAGAAAATCAGCATAAGAGATCCCCGGCGCATAAATGTGCGCTTCTTGGTCAGAGCCCGCAAGGGCGCGGCCTTTACATAAGAAGCGAATCTTGAAGAAAGGAGGAAAACCCCTATGAAGAAAGTGCTTTCCGTACTGCTGGTCGCTGTGATGCTGATGGCTCTGTCCGCCACGGCGTTCGCCGCCCAGGGAAGCCCGGTGCAACAGCCGGAGCAGCCCCCGGTGGTAGAGGACAAAGAGGTGACCGGCGAAGGCAAGACGGCGGACGGCACGGCCATTAAGGTCGAGGCGTGGGACGCGAAGGAAGCCGGATTCAAGGATGAGAAGGCCGCCGTCGAGGACGCGCTGAAGTCTGAAGTGTTCGAGAAGCTGAAGGTCGACCCGAAGGATTTCGCCGGCACGATGCTGGTGAGCCTGGTGGTGGGCGATGACAGCGACAAGAACGTCCCGCTGACGACCGTATTCTTCCTCGATGAGAAGGGCGTACCCGCGGTAGTCCTGTACTTCGACGGCGAGAACTGGGCCGAGGCCACGGTCAAGGCGGTGGAGGGCGAGGAGAACACCTACGAGCTGACGTTCGGCGAGGAAGGCTCCGAGTCCACTGTCAAGGTGGTCATCGAGGACAAGAAGTAAAAGACCCGGCGTCCGGGCAGGACGCCCGCCCGGTAACGGGCGGCCGGAAAGGGTATCCGGCCCTCGGGCCGGATGCCCGGTCCACCAGATCGAAAGAGGACGAGCGGCGCTGCGAGCGATCTTTCCTGCTTGCGGGGAAGCGAAACGATGTGGAGCCTGCGAGAATGAGGGAAGGGGGTGTTCCAAATGAAGAAGTCCACGTTAAAGGGCCTGCTTATCGCTATCGCGGTCATCGCTGTGATCGCGCTGGGGATCGCGGGGTTAGATCTGTTGGAGCATAAGAGCGAGAAGGCCCCGGAGGGGGCCGGCACCGCCTCCGTCCCCACAGGAACGGCCGCGCCGGAGCCGGTAAGCGTTAACGGTAAGGAATATATCTTGAACCCGGACCTGTCCACGCTGCTGCTGATCGGCACGGACGACATGGAGCTGGAGCAGCACGAGGGCTACCGGAACCAGGCCCTGGCGGATTACCTGGCCCTGGTTATATTCAACAACGCGGAGAAGAGCTGCACGATCCTCCAGGTGGACCGAAACACCATGGCGGAGATCCAGGTGCTGGGCAGCGAAGGAAAGTACATCGGGACGACGACGCAGCAGATCTGCTACGCCCATGTCTACGGGGACGGGCTGAAGCTCAGCTGCGAGAACACGGTGGAAGCGGTGAGCACGCTGCTGCTGGGAATACCGATAGACAATTATCTGTCCCTGACCATGGGCTCCATCGCGGCGCTGAACGACGCGGTGGGCGGCGTGACGGTGACCATCGAGGACGACTTCACCGGCGTGGACGACACGCTTGTGAAGGGCGAGACGGTCCACCTGATGGGAGAGCATGCCTACAACTTCGTCCACGAGCGGATGCGGATGCCGGGGGACGACGCCAACACCTCCCGGATGCGGCGGCAGGCGGCGTATATGCAGGCGCTGACGGAGGTGCTGCGGGAGAAGGTGGAGGCGGACGACAGCTTT
>CANPXW010000133.1 GCA_947587025.1 uncultured Oscillospiraceae bacterium | reverse complement strand
CCGCAGCCGGAGGGACCCACCAGCACGATGAACTCCTTGTCCGCGATGGTCAGGTTCACGTCGTGCACCGCCGTGACGCCACCGTCGTAGACCTTCTTCAGACCTTTGATTACGACTTCTGACATTTTATTTACACTCCCTTATCCTTATTCATTGTTTTTCAGTATCTCGTCGATCTGCTCCCGCTCCGGCATGGAGCGGATGGCGCCCTTCTTGGTGGTCACCAGGTAGGCCGCCGCGTTGGCGAACCGCAGCATGGCCGTCAGCTCCTCGGCCGACAGGTCGTTCAGACCCCGGTCCAGGATGTAGTTGAGCACCGCCGCGCAGAAGGTGTCCCCCGCGCCGGTGGTCTCGATGGTGCCGCCCAGCCGGAAGGCCGGCACGAACGCCCGGGCTCCGCCGGTATAGGCATAGCTGCCGTCGGACCCGGCGGTCACGTTCAGCAGGCGGATGTTGGAGTACTCCTCCAGCAGCTCCACCGCGCCCGCGTCGAAGTCCGTCTTGCCGGTCATGAACTCCAGCTCGTTGTCCGCTATCTTCACCACGTCCGCCTGGGCAAGACCCCATGCGATCATGGCCTTGGCCACGTACATGTCCCGCCACAGAGGCGGCCGCAGATTGGGGTCGAAGCTGATCACCGCCCCGGCCTTTCGCGCCAGGGCCACCGCCTTTACCGTGGCCGAGCGCACCGGCTCGTCGGTCAGGGACAGGGTGCCGAAGTGGAATATCTTCGCGTTCTCGATGAGGGCGGCGGGCACCTCCTCCGGGGAGAGCATCATATCCGCCCCGGGGCCCCGGTAGAAGGAGAAGTCCCGATCCCCGTCCGGGGCCGTCTGGACGAAGGCCAGGGTGGTGTGCACCCGCTCGTCCGCCGCCAGGCCGCCCATGTCTATGCCGGCGCTCTCGCCCGTCTGCCGCAGCATCCGGCCGAAGCCGTCGTTGCCCACCTTGCCGATGAAGGCGGTCTTCCGGCCCAGCTTCTGCAGCATGGCCAGCACGTTGCAGGGCGCGCCGCCGGGGTTGGCCTCGAAAAGGGGGTTGCCCTGGCCGGAGACGCCGTTCTCCGTAAAGTCGATGAGCATCTCTCCCAGCGCCGTTACGTCGTACATCCGCTCCATCCTCAGCCCTCCTTGTCAAATTCCAGATCGTACTTTTCTACGTCCAGCAGCACCGCGCCGTTCTCGGCCTGGAAGCTGATGGAGTCCGCATCCTCCGGGGTGTAGACGATGAAGGAGGCGGCCTGCTCGCCGTCGTTGACGAACAGCTCCAGGCTGTTCCGGTCCATCACCAGCCGCAGCTTGATCTTGCCGTTTCTGGGCCGGACGAGAAATTCCCGCACGTGGACCACGTCGTAGCGGATGCCGCAGCGGCTCCGGTCCACCCGGATGGTGTTCATCTCCGGCTTGTAGCGGATGCTGGTCACGTGCTCGCCGTCCTTGGCCACGTTCAGCCGGAAGGCGTGATACGTCCCGCCGGCAGGCCGCACCGTGACGGTCATGTCCAGCACCCGGCCGCTGATGCCCTCCATGTTGGTCTCGCCGGTGACGAGCACGTCGCTGTAGGCCACCCTGTGGCCGTGGTAGTTCTCCAGCTCCCGGACCGGGTTCTGGATAAGCCGTCCGTCCCGGATGGAGAGCTCTCTGGGCAGGGTCATCTGGCCGAATATACGGACGCCTCTGGGCTGGCAGTTGGAGTTGGTCCAGTTCTGCATCCAGGCGATCATGATCCGCCGGCCGTCCGCCGCCTGTAATGTCTGGGCGGCGTAAAAGTCGATGCCGTAATCCAGGGACTGGACCTTCTCTCTTGTGAAGCGCTCGTTCTCCCAGGTGCCCAGCAGGGCGATGTTGCCATAGCCCGCGTGAAGCTCCAGGCCCAGGGCCAGCATCTCCTGGGGACTGACGATGAGAACCTGCTTTCCGTCCAGGGGGAAGAAGTCTGGGCACTCCCACATCCGGCCGTACTCGTTGCGGCAGGCGTCCACCACAGTCACGAAGTCCCAGTGGAAGCCGTCGGCGCTTTTGAACATCAGCACCGCGCCGCTGCCGTCGGCGGTGCGGTTGCCCACCACGGCGCGATAGGTGCCGTCCGGCTCCTGCCACAGCTTGGGGTCCCGGAAATCCAGGGTGCTGTTGCCCGCCGGGATGTCCGCGCCGGCCAGCACCGGATTGCCCTCGTATTTTTCGTAGTTCACCCCGTCGCCCACGGCGATGCACTGGGTCTGGTGCTCCTCCAGCACGCCGTCGGCCCGCCGCTGGCGGTGCACGCCGGTGTACATGATAAGCTGGCGGCCGTCGGGCATTTCCACCGCGCTGCCGGAGAAGCAGCCGTTCTGGTCGTACGACATGTCCGGGGCCAGGGCCACGGGCAGCCGCTCCCAGCGGATGAGATCCCGGCTCTTCATATGGCCCCAGTGCATGGGCCCCCACTGGATGGAATAGGGGTGGTACTGATAAAACAGGTGGTATTCTCCCTTGTACAGCGAAAAGCCGTTGGGGTCGTTGATCCAGCCGATGCCCCCGGTCACATGGAACAGCGGCCGCTCCGAGTCGGGGATGAAGGGCATGTACCGGGCCTCAAAATCCCGTGCCTGCTGCAGTTTCTCGCTTATCATAGGGAATGCCTCCAATGGTGGTCTTGCTCCGTCCGCCCGGAGGCGGGCGGAGCAAGGTCCATATTAGTTTTTACTCGGCCTGGGCCGCAGCGTAGCGGTCGTAGGCGTCCTGGTATACCTGCAGCAGCTGGTCCATACCGCAGGTGTCGCTGAGCATCTGCTTGTAGGCGTCCCAGTCCTCGTCGGTGATGCCGCCGTCGCGGATCCACAGGCCCTCCTGCTCGGCCACCATGGACTCGAAGTCGGACTTGTACTGGTCGATGGTCTCCAGCTCCTCCGGGGTGAACACGCAGTCCACGGGGTAGACGGAGGTGTCGTCCACGTAGGGCATCCAGAAGTCGTACAGGTCGGTCAGCCGCTCGATGGCCCGGTCCTCCATGGCGAAGGTGTTGCTGTAGTACTCAGAGAGGATCAGCTTGGGACCGGCCACCTCGTTGGCCATCTTCAGCTCGCCGGCGCCCTTGTTGAACTTCTCCTGGGACTCCTCCTCGGTGATGGACTGCCAGATGCCGTTCTCGTCCTGCTCCAGGAAGTAGGTGCCGATGGGGCCGTACTGCAGCTGCATGACGATCTCGCCGTCGTACCACTGGTCATAGAACTTCAGCAGGGTGGCGGGGTCCTTGCAGGCGGAGGTGATGGAAAGCTGGCCGGCATTGGTGGCGCCGCCGGTACGCACGGTCACGTTATGGGTGCCGTCGGGACCGTCCAGAACGGGCAGGAACACGTAATCCTTGGCGTAGTCGCCCATCAGCTCCTCGATGTACCACCAGGTGGACACGCCCACATAGCCCTGCTGGCACTTGGCCATCA
>CANPXW010000132.1 GCA_947587025.1 uncultured Oscillospiraceae bacterium | reverse complement strand
CAAAGAAGCAAGCAAATATATTTAAGAGGATAGCTTCATTCCCCTTTGCCGGAGAGAAAAAACATGGGTACATTTGAGGAAATATGGGACATCGTGCGCCAGATACCGCCGGGGCGGGTGGCCACCTACGGCCAGATCGCCCGGATGACGGGCCGGCCGCGGGGCGCCCGGCTGGTGGGCTGGGCCATGGCCTCCTGTCCGGAGGGCAGCGGCGTGCCCTGCCACCGGGTGGTGGACCGGGCCGGCGGCACCAAACGGACCTTTGACGAGCATATGCCCGGCGGCCAGCGGTTTTTGCTGGAGGCGGAGGGCGTGGCGTTCCGGGATGACGGCACGGTGGACATGGACCACTGCCATTGGCGGCCGGCGTGAGGAAAAACGATGAAGCTGCACTACATGGGAAAATATAACTTGGACCCGGCCAGCCTCCCCCACGGGGAGCATATGCCGGGGGCGGTGCCGTTCAAAGAGGCGAAAAGCACCAAGCAGATGAGCCTGATCGCGAACGGCCTGTGTGTGGTGCTGGTGGTGCTGCTGGGGGCGTTGGCGGCGGCGCGGTGCCGGCCCTATTTTTGGGGAAACCAGTGGCAGCTGATGGCCGGCTGTATCGCCTCGCTGCTGGCGCTGTTCCCCCACGAGCTGCTGCACGCGATTTGCTTTAAAAAAGACGCCTATCTCTACACCAACTGGGCCCAGGGGCTGCTGTTCGTGGTGGGGCCGGAGACCATGAGCCGCGCGCGGTTCATCTTCATGTCCCTGCTGCCGAATCTGGTGTTCGGCCTGGTACCCTACGTCGTCGGGATGATATGGCCCCGGCTCCTCTTCTGCCTGGCCATGGGGACGCTGTGCATCGGCATGGGCGCGGGGGACTACTACAACGTGTTCAACGCCGCAACCCAGATGCCAAAGGGCGCCCGAACGTATCTTTACGGCTTCAATTCCTGGTGGTATATGCCGTGATGACCGAGATCAGACGCGACCAACGCCGCCGCACGGCATTTTTACGAAAAGACCGGCTTTGCCAAGGCCGGGATTACCAGAGTTATGTATGGGAGCGAACGGGACATGGGGATCACCAGAGCGACAAGTAAGGACGCCGGGACCCTGGCGGCGCTGGCCGCGAAGCTGTGGCCCGGCCATGAGCAAGCGGCGCTGGCAGAGGACTTCGCCGGCCTGGCAGACAGCGAAAACGCCGCGTGCTTTCTCACCTATGAGAATGACCGCGCCGTGGGCTTTGCCCAGTGCCAGCTCCGGCATGATTACGTAGAGGGGACAAAGACCAGCCCGGTTGGCTATCTGGAGGGCATTTTTGTGGAAGCGGCCTGGCGCCGAAAGGGCTGCGCGGGGCGGCTGCTGGCCGCCTGCGAGGCGTGGGCGAGGGAGCAGGGCTGCGCGGAATTTGCCAGCGACTGCGAGCTGGACAACGCCGAGAGCCTGCGCTTTCATCTGCGGGCGGGCTTTGCGGAGGCCAACCGGATCATCTGTTTCAGAAAGGACCTGTGATGGGAAAGCAAAAACAAGAAAAGACCAACGTGATGCGGCTGCTGGAGCAGAAAAAGGCAGCCTACACGCCCCACTATTACGGGGACACGAACGCCGTCTCCGGCGCGGAGGTGGCGGCGGTGCTGGGCCAGGACCCGGCCCGGGTGTTCAAGACCCTGGTCACCGTGGCCGCCAGCGGGGAGCATTACGTGTTCCTGGTCCCGGTGGAGCGGGAGCTGGAACTGAAAAAGGCGGCCCGCGCCGTGGGGGAGAAGAGCGTCGCCATGATCAAGTCCAAGGAACTGCTGCCCCTCACCGGGTACATCCACGGCGGCTGCTCCCCGGTGGGGATGAAAAAGCCCTTCCGCACCGTGATCGACCAGACCGCGGCGGGGTTCGACACCATCCTCTTCAGCGCCGGGAAGATCGGCTGCCAGGTGGAGACTTCCCTCACGGAACTGGCCAAGGTCATCTCCTTTGACCTGGCGGACGTGGCGGAATAGGGGGAGAGCGATGATCGTGTGGATCGACGGCCCCTACGGCGTGGGAAAAAGCACCCTGGCCCAGGCGCTGCACGCCCGGGAGCCGGACAGCTTCATCTTCGACGCGGAGGCGGTGGGGAACGCTGTGCGGGACAACCTGCCCCCGGCGCTGTTCAACGGCTGGAGCTTCGAGGGCTACCCCCGGTGGTTCGAGATGTGCGCGGCGCTGCTGGCGGACATCGCGGGCCGCTTTGCCGGGACGGTGTACGTCCCCATGACGCTGACGGAGCCGGATTCCTTTGCCAGGATCGCCCGGCCGCTGGAGGCAAAGGGCGTGCGGGTGGAACACCTGCTGCTGGAGGCGGACTATGAGACGGTCCGGGAGCGCATCCTGGCCCGGGGCGAGGAAGAGGGCTGCTGGTGCATGGAGAACATCGGCCTGTGCCTGGAGCGGCAGCGGGATTTTCGGGACGTGATACGGCTGGACGCTGCGGTCCCGTTGGAGGCGCTGGCCGCGGCGGCGCGGGCCGCCCTGGAGAGGGAGGATCGACGGATGAAAAAATACGACCTTGCCATATTCGACCTGGACGGGACCATCCTGGACACCCTGGCGGACCTGGCCGGAAGCACCAACGCGGCCCTGGCCGCCTGCGGCTATCCCACCCGGACCATGGACGAAGTGCGCCGGTTCGTGGGGAATGGGGTGCGGCGGCTGATCCAGCTGGCCGTGCCGGACGGCACGGGGGAGGCGGACATGGAGCGGGTCTTCGCCGCCTTCAAGGCCCACTACACCGCCCACAGCATGGATGCCACCCGGCCCTACGACGGCGTCCCGGCGCTGCTGGCCCGGCTGAAGGGGGACGGCGTGCGCCTGGCGGTGGTGTCCAACAAGCTGGACGGGGCGGTGGGGCCGCTGTGTGAGCATTTCTTTCCGGACACGTTCGACGTGACGGTGGGGGAGCGGCCCGGCGTGCGGAAAAAGCCCGCCCCGGACGCGGTCCAGGCGGTGCTGGAGGCGCTGGACATACCCCGGGAGGCGGCGGTGTACATCGGCGACTCGGAGGTGGACATCGCCACGGCGAAAAACGCGGGCATGGACGAACTGGCCGTCACCTGGGGCTTCCGGGACGGGGCGTTTTTGCGGGAAAACGGCGCGTCGCGCCTGGTCTCCTCCCCCGGGGAACTGTACGACATTTTGCGGGGCAAATAAAATCAAGGGCGCGTTTTCAACGCGCCCTTTCCCTATTTTATTCCCGCGTCCGGGCCGGTCAGAAAAAGTAAAACCCCAGGACCAGCAGGGCGCAGAGGCCGATGCGGATGACATGGTGCAGCGGGTGGACGGCGCCGGCACGCCGGCCGTTCCAGAAGGCGGCGGCGCACACCACCACGCCCCCGGCCAGCACGGCGGCCCAGTCGTAGGGCCAGTTATAAAGCCGCCCGAACACCCCGCACAGCAGCACCGCGCTCCCGGCCACCATGGTCCAGCAGGGCGC
>CANPXW010000131.1 GCA_947587025.1 uncultured Oscillospiraceae bacterium | reverse complement strand
ACCATCAGCGTCACGCGGGAGACAGGGAGCATTTTCCCGTTATCCTCGACAGATGTGAGGAAATTTCCGACGAAATAGTCACCCGCCATAGATCAGCAAGCCCCCTATCTCAATGGGATTTCCGTGCTCCGTCACCATGTAGAAGGTCTCCTCCGGCTCGCCGCCTACCGGGATCAGATAAAGCTTGCCTTCCCCGGTAAAAATCCAGTTGCCGCCGTGGGCGGCGGCGATCCACTGCAGGTTCTTGCGGATCGTGTAAAACTTCCCGTCTGGGTCATCAGGATCGCTGGTCGGGTAAGGTACAAGCACGTCCTCGCGCAGATGGGTCCTGTCGTCCAGCTCACAGCCCATCAGCTGGCAGAATTCGTTCACTGCCTCCGGCGCCGGCAGGGGAAATTCAAGATCTTGCCGGGGCTCCCAGGGGATCTCTGCCTTGCGCATCGTGTCGAAAGCTTCGATCTGCCAGTAATTCTCGTCATGGGGCCGCCGGTTGGCCCAAAAGATGCCAGCCGGCCTCCACTCGCTCTCCTGCGAGCCGTTCACGAGCCGCACGAACCGCTTGATTTCGGCGCCGCGGGGAATATCGTCAGCAAGCAGGTCCAGCGTCAGCTTTGCGCAAGCGGCGTTCCCGATGCCGAAGGAATCGAAAAGCCCGTTGTCGACGCTGTGGGATATCAGAGCAGTTTCGTCGTACTCCATGCCGTTGATCTCAAACCTGTATTCCTTACGAGTCGTGCGGTGCCGGAGAAGCTCCTGCCACAGCTCCGATGTTTCCTGGCCCATAAACTCACCTCCTGTGTCCAAATCGGGCATCGATCAGCACTCCACGAGATCGAAGGTTCCACTCTCCCACTCCGCCGTGCCGTCGTCAAAGATCTCCGCCAGCGTGGCGGCGAAGCTGGTACAGTAGAAGATCATCTCCCGCTCCCCGTGGAGGTCGGCCACCCTTGCCGTGAATTCCACCTGGCTCAGGTCGTCGTCCATCTGTGCCAGCCGATCCGTGTCATCGGTGGACAGCAGCTCAAAGGTCAGCGTCCGCTTCTGCCCCAGCCGGAACCGGCGCATTTGGGCATTTGCCACCACACGGGTTGTCTTGTCGCTGTCCACATCGTTGCGCTTCCAGCCGAAGCCCCGGAACTTCACCATGTCGGTGTAGTCGTGCCACTCCCCGGCGGCACTCAGAACGGCCAGCGCGGTTTTGAACTTAATGGCCATTCCCTCACCTCACACCAGAAGTACCGGTTTGCCCCGACTGCGCGTCATGTCGTTGACCTCATCCACCATGGCCGTGGCCAGCACGCGCTTGTCCAGCATCACCTTCACCACGATGGGCCGCCCGCCGCCTCCGCCGCCGGCATCCCGCAGGGCCTCCACCAGCGCCTGCTTTATGGTGGCCAGCGGCGCCTCCACGTTGGTGCCGCTCTTCTGGTCGCCCAGAACCGCCATAAACTCCCGGTTGGGAGGAATGACCGCGCCCTGGGCCAGCCGCGGGATCGACACCGAGGACACGGAGGGGATATTCACGCCGTAAGACTTCCCGCCGATGCCCGGAACCCAGTCGGGCACTTTGACGCTGATTTTGTTCATCTGCCGAATGAGCCAGTTGATGCCCTGAATGATCAGATTCACAGCGCCCTCCAAGAAGCCGATGATGCCGTTCCAGACGCCCTTAAAGATGTCCTTGATGCCTTCCCAGGCCATATCCCAATCCCCGGTGAATACGCCGGAAATGAATTTAGTTAGCCCTGTAAATATCTGCATCAGTGACTGTATAAGCCGCATAGCCGTTTCCGTGAAGGTTTTAAACGCACCGTTGATCAGCCCCTTAACAAATTCGATAATGCCATGGAATTTTCCGCCGGTCTTTTCGTCCAGCCAATTCAAGAACGACAAAAGTGTGTCTCTTAATCCAGCGATAACGGAAAGTACTATCTTCCCAAGGCCGGTGAATATTTTCGTAATACCGGCGATAGTCAACGTCAAATCCCCAGAAAAAATGCCCTTGAAGAAATCTCTAAACCCATCAAGTACAGTGCGGACGCCGTCCAGCAGCTCCTCGCCATGCCCGGTGGCAATTGTAAAAGCCAAAAGCAACGACGCGATCCCGGCGATCAGGAGGGGGATCCATGAGCCCGTCAACAGGGAAATTCCCAGCCCCGCCCCCATGATGCCGGAGATGGCCATCAGCGTGTTCTGCAGGTTCCAACCGTTCTCCATGGCGTCGTGGAAGGCCGTCACCAGCAGGGCGATGCCGCCCACGATCAGGCCGATGCCCGCGCCGATCTTCCCGAAAAGCAGGTAGAGGCCCAGCGCCGCCGCGGCCACGCCGGCAATGGATTCGATGAGATTTCCCCAGTTGACGCCGTTCTCCCAGGCGTCGGAAAGCCCGTGCCACGCAAGCAAAAGGCCGCCCACCGTCAGGAGGATCCCGCCCAGGATTGTGGCGATCTGCCCCAGCACGCCGGGGAGCAGCGTGCCCAGTTTCCACAGGGCCAGCCCCGCCGCGATGAGCATCACGAGATCCGCGATCTCCTTCAGCCTGTCGGATATCTTGCTGTCCAGCGTAAAGTCCGGCATGATGTCCGCCGCGCCGGCGCCGGCACCGCCGCCTCCGGTTGTCTGGGTGTTGATGGTGTTGATCTCATCGAACCCCGCCAGCGACCCCTTTGCCTTCTTGGCCGCGCCACCCAGACCGTTGAGGGCGTTCGTCTCCTCGTAAAGTCCCTCCGCCGCCTGGGCCGACTGCTCCAACGTGGAGCCGAACAGCGCCGACAGCAAGACAGCGATTCGCGTCACGATCACCGTCAGGATGTTTACAAACGCCGTAAAGGCCGGAATGATCACCTGCACCAGGGGCTGTACCAGCGTCAGGAGCGCACCCTGGAGCCGCGCAAAAGAGGCGCGGGCCTCGTCGTTGGCGCGGATGGTCTTCCCCACCCAGTCCTTCAGGGCGTTGAAGCCCTGGGTCATCACGCTGAACACCAGGGCGCTCATGGCCAGGGACTTGATGCGCCCCAGGAGCTTTTTGGCGCTCTTGCTTCCCTCCTCCATAGAGGTATGGAGTTTCCCCATGGGGGAGTTGGCCTTATCGATCTCAGCCTCCATCTGGCCGGCCTGGATCTTCATGCCCTCCAGCTGGGTTTTTGATGCGGAGATCCGGTCATAAACCTTAGAATAGATCGAATCAAGCCGCTCCACTTCGGCGTCCTGCTCCTTAAGCTCCTTTTTCAGAGACTTCAGCTCCGCCTCCGCGTCCTTAAGGCCCACGGGGTTTTTGATCCCGGCCATGGCCGCAGTCTCCTTCATCTGGGAAATGCGGGCCGTCAGGTCGGCGATCTGATCCTCGGTAACCTTTGCCGCGTCCTTCGCCGCCTTCAGGTCGTCGCTAAGAGGACCAAGGCCCTCCTCGTCAGATTTGATGGAGCTCTCCAGCTTCTCGATCTTCGCCTTCAGCTCCGCCAGATCCTGCTCCGCCTTGGATGTGTTCAT
>CANPXW010000130.1 GCA_947587025.1 uncultured Oscillospiraceae bacterium | reverse complement strand
CCCTTCGCGTATTTCATCCGGCACCTGGACAGCCACTTGCCCAGCTTATAGCCCTCCGCCGTCACATAAGTCACCGGCGCGTCCGCCGCCCCGTGCTCCTTGTAATAGGCCTCCGCCGCAGCGCAGCCTTTCTCCCACGCGGCGTCGCTCTTCGTTTCCCAGCGCATCCCCAGCGCGTCCAGCCGCGCGATCCGCTCCGGCGTCAGGCTGCCGCGCCGGCTGGGCGCCTGGCGGTACAGCTGCCGCAGGCCGGCCAGCCAGCTATACAGCCGCACACCGTCCTGGATATACCCGTGCGGCACCTCCAAGTCCCCATGCTCCTCACGGTACGCCCGCGCCGCCGCGTAGCTGCGGTCCCACAAATGATCCGCCGCATCCCAGATCATGCCCAGGTCATCCAGCATTTGGATCCGTTCCGGCGTGCAGCTGGGGGCCTTCGCCCCGGAGCGCCGGAAGTTCCGGACCCCGACGATCCATGTTCCAAGGGCCAATCCGTCTTCCGTGACATAGCCGCCCGGCACGTTCAGGTCGCCATGCTCCTCCCGGTATGCCCGGCAGGCCGCGTAGTGCCTCTCCCAGGACCCGTCGCTGACCGTGCCCCAGCGCATCCCCAGCGCGTCCAGCTTCGCTATGCGCTCTTCGCTGAGAACGCCGTCCTTCTTCCCGGCCCGGATCCGCCGCTGGCTCTGGATCCAAGCGCCCAGGGAATATCCCTCCGGCGTCTTATATCTTATAGGCACATCCAGGTCCCCGTGTTCCCGCCGGTACGCCTCCGCGCAGGCATACATCGTCTCCCAGGAGGCTGCCAGCGCATCCTCCAGGGCGTTGAACAGTTCCCGGCAGTCCCGCACTTCATCGATCACCTGGAACCGTTCCGTCACGATCCCTCGGCTGTTTCCCATGTCTCTGATGAAGGCTGCCGCCGTCCGCATCTCCTTCTCCAAGGAACCGATGCTGTTGAGGCCCTCGAAGTTGTTCACGATATCGAAAATGACAGGCGCGCCGTTCTTCCCAGCGGACAGGGCGCGTCCCACCTGCTGCTTATAGATGATGGGCGAGACGGTGGGCCGGAACAGGATCACCCCGTCTACATCCGCCACATGGATGCCCTCGTTCAGCGCGTCGATACAGAAAAGCAGCCGCAGGTGCCCGGCGTCGTTATCCGCCTTGAATTCCTCAAAGGACAGCAGCGTATCCGGCTGCACGGAATAGAACCAATACACATGGGGCTCGGCGTCCAGAGCGCCGAACCATTCGGGGACATGGCTCATACACTCCCGCATAGCATGGATGTTGGCGCAGAACACGATGTACTTGCCTGTGCGGCTGGTCATGTGCTTGTCGAAGATCGCGTCCAGGCCGTCCGCCTTCTCCATCGCCCGCCGCAGCGCCCCGTAATACCGCTCCGCAGTATCCCGGACCGCCGGACTGTCCGCCCGCTCTATCCGTTCCCGCAGCCGCGCCATCTCGTTTTGGTACATGTAGGCCGTGATCACATACTTCGGCGCGGGCAGAATGCCCCGGACAATGGCCTCTCCCAGCGTCATTTCCGAGGCCACGCAGCCGTCGAAAAGCTCCTCCGACAGATCCCTTCTATTGTCAAGGTAACGGACGGCGGTAGCGGTCAGGCCAAGCATCGGGACCGCAGGGTACATTTCGCGCAGATTTTTGACCCCCAGCGACCACTGTGCGGCCCCAGCACGGTGGAATTCATCGAGCACGATGATGTCCGGCTGGATAGCCGCCAATTCCGGCTCACTCAGGATCATCAGCTTGGCGTAGGTGAAAAACACGATATTCTTCGGCTCATAGCCGCAGGAAGCTTTCACGTTTTCAAGCTGGGTCTGAAATATGTACTCGCTGGGCGACAGCCAGCAGACGGTCTTTTTCGGGTTATCCTCGCACAGCTTGAAGGCGATGAAGCTCTTGCCGGTCCCTGTGGGATGTACCACCGCTGCCTTGCCCGTCCTGGCCAACATGGAAACCGCGGCATCATATGCCTTTTGATTGTGCTCGTACAGTTCGATCCCCACGCCGCCGCGCCTCCCTTCGCCTCACGACATAATCAGCATTATGTGGTTGCAGGCAACGTTAAGGGGCGCCAAAAAGGACCGGCCGCCCATTCGCCATAAAGGCAAATGAGCGGCCGGCTCAACGGCATATGCGCAAGGGTCATCATTCTGGGCATGGCTGAGTTGGGCACCCCTGTTTTGGCGTGCCCATATTTAGGTGAAATGCACAAACTTCTCCTGCCAATTTCTGCTGGGGTGGGTATGTAGGGTTGACAAGGACGTTTTTGGTCGCTATAATATGTGCGATATTCGATGTATATTATGATTTCTTCACTACATAATGCTGATTATGTTGTGAAATTTCAGTTTCTTCACTACATAATGCTGATTATGTTGTAGTTATGTGACCAGGCCCAGCTGCTCCACACACCGGCGGTGTTCCGCGCCGCTGGTCATGATATAGATTCGCGTCGTATTGATACTGCTGTGACCCAGGGCATCCGCCAGCTTGGCGATGTCCTTTTTACATTTGTAAAACGTCCTCGCAAAGAGCTTGCGCAGATTGTGTGGGAAAACCTTTTCGGGGCTGACACGGGCGCTGGCGCAGAGCCTCTTCATGGCCGCCCAGATGTTGCTCCTGTCGATGGGCCTGCCGCTTCGCGTACGAAAGATCACGCCCGACGTTATGCCGCGTTCGGCCGCATACCTGAGCAGAAGCTTGCGCAGATTCTTGGGCATATACACCGGGCGCGTTTTTTTCTTGCATGTCACAACCACGTTGTTCTCCCGGACGGCTTCCACCGTGAAATACGCCAGCTCTGATACCCGGATGCCCGTGCCGCAGAGCGTCTGGATGATCAGCCGCGGAGTCTCGCCCGCAGCCGCGAGAAGCCGCTCATACTCCGCTTTGGTGAGCTCTTTTTCCTTCGGACAGTAAAGCTGCCGCTGGACCTTGATGGCCTTTACCCGGCACTCGTCCCAGCCCATAAACCGAAAAAAGCTGTTGATAGACGACAGCATGGAGTTGACGCTCCCAACGGCGTACTGTCCGCCGTCCACCAGCTGCCGCTTGTACTCCAGCGCCAGCTCCTTCGTAATGCCCCGGCCGCCGCAAAAGGCAAGGAACGCCTGAACATCCCGCAGATACTTTTCAATGGTCAGAGCGCTCTTTTCGTCGTCTCTCAGGGATCTCTCAAAGTCTGTCAGACTCTTTGGCCTGACATGGTGTTTTCTTGCTGTCATCAAGCTGACCTCCGAAAAGAATAGAAAAATACGGAGATTGTTTTTTCGGGCAAACGCGAAAAAAACGGACTCCGCTTGATAGTATTCCTGATTTAACGCACTTACACTCAGCAAAACGGCAAATGTGTTAAAAAGTTGGCCTAACACTGTTATTCAATAAAAAGGAGACTTTTTATTGAATAAGCACCGCTTCATGCGGCGCCTTTTTATCAGTATAAAGCTTTTATTATCCGCAAAATATTCATCGCACTTTACCCCCCC
>CANPXW010000129.1 GCA_947587025.1 uncultured Oscillospiraceae bacterium | reverse complement strand
GTCGACTCCGCCTTCGGCATCGCCTACGCCATCTCCTCCACCTTCACCACCGGCATCGACACCTTCGCCAATGAGGAGCAGAAGATGCACTGCATGCCCCGGCTGTTCGCGGGCGACGCGCTGGGCTGCTTCGCCCTGACCGAGCCGGACGCCGGCTCCGACGCCGGTTCCGCCAAGACCACGGCCACCCGGGAGGGCGACCACTTCGTCATCAACGGCACCAAGCACTTCATCACCAACAGCGCCGTGGCTGACTACTGCATGCTCATCGCCAACACAGACCTGAGCAAGGGCTCCAAGGGTCTGACCGCCTTCCTGGTGGACCTGAAGACCACCCCGGGCGTTCGCATCGGCCACATCGAGAACAAGTGCGGCATCCGTTCCGCCAAGGTCGCCGAGGTCCTGTTCGAGAACGCCGTCATCCCCGCCGACCGCATGATCGGCCAGGAGGGCAAGGGCTTCCGCTACGCGCTGACCGCGCTGAACGCTGGGCGTCTCGGCGTCGCCGCCCAGGGCCTGGCCCTGGCGCAGGCCTCCTTCGACATCGCCAAGGATTACATGATGGTCCGCCAGCAGTTCGGCAAGCCCATCTGCAAGAACCAGTACCTGGCCTTCCGCATGGCCGATATGCAGACCGAGATCGACATGGCCCGCCTGCTGCTGTATAAGGGCGTGTGGGAACAGCAGAACGGCATGGACTTCTCCGTGTCCGCCTGCAAGGCCAAGCTCACCTGCACCAACCTGGCTATGCGGGTGACCACCGACTGCATCCAGAGCATGGGCGGCGCCGGCTATATGCGTGAGCAGCATGTGGAGCGGATGTTCCGCGACGCCAAGATCACCCAAATCTACGAGGGCACCAACGAGATCCAGAGACTGATCATCAGTGGAGCCATCTTCAAGTAACGCCCTCTCCCCTGCGGCCACAGGCGACCTGTTCACGGCGGAGACCGTCGTCGCGGTGGGCCGGGGCGTAAAGGACCGGGAGGGCTTTGCCCTCATGGTCCGTTTCGCCGAGGCGGCCGGCGCGCAGCTGGCCGCCACCCGGGGCGCCGTGGACGAGGGCTGGCTGCCCCGGGAGCGGGAGTTGGGCCTGAGCGGAAAGCGCATCGCGCCGCGGCTGTACATCGGCTGCGGCGTGGCCGGCGCCAACTTCCACACCGTGGGCATGGACCGCGCCGGCACTGTCGTCGCGATCAATATCGACCGCCGGGCCAGGATATTCCAGCTGGCGGACTACGGCGTCATCTGCGACGTGCTATCGTGCGTGCGATACGTCCTGGAGCGCCTGCCCGCCGGCGGACCGCCCACCGCCGAGCAGCTCATAGAGCTGTTCGCGGCCTGCCCCGGCGCGGTAAAGATGAAGCGGAAAAGACCCTGTTGAGGGCTTTCCGCCCCAAGAAAAAGACCCGTCCGCATTTCCGGTGCGAACGGGTCTTGTAAAAATCGTGGAAAGGAAGGACACGCATCCATGGAAAAACAAGACCTGGCAGCCCTGCTCGCTGGCCAAAAGATGGAGCCCCGCTACATGGAATATAACTGGCGCGACGTGGCTCTCTACGCCCTGGCCGTGGGCGCGAAGCGGGAGGACCTGATGTACACCTATGAGAAGTACCTGAAGGCCATCCCCACTTACGGCACCATCCCCTACTGGGGCACGGTGAACGTCCGGCCCTACCAGTGGATGCCGCTTCCGGCCTCCATGCTGGCCGCCGATATCATCAAGCCCACGATCTCCTATCTGAACATGGACCATGAGATCATCATGCACCGGCCCATCGATCCCATCAAGGGTACGTTCCAGTATCAGGACGAGATCACCGACGTATATGACCGGGGCGAGGGCAAGGGCGCCGTGGTCAAAACAAAGGTCCTGGTCCGGGACGAGGCCGGCAACGATGTATGCACCAACTATTCCACCACCTTTTTCCACGAGGCCGGCGGCTTCGGCGGCGTGCCCATGCCCAAGAGCAGCGTGGTCATCCCCGAGCGGGAGCCTGACTTCGAGCTGGACGACTACATCAGCCCGGTGCAAAACCTGCTGTACCGGCTGACCGGCGATACCAACAAGGTCCACGTGGACCCCGAATACGCCCGGCAAATGGGTTTTGAGACGAGTTTCATGCAGGGGCTGTGTTCCTTCGGCTTCTCCTGCCGGATGGCCATCGGCGCGCTGATCCCCGGTGAGCCTGAGCGGATGACACACATGGCGGCGCAGATGAGTTCCGTCCTCTTCCCGGACACGCCGGTAAGGCTGCAGCTCTGGCGGATGGACGACGGCGTGGCCTATTTCCGGTTCATGAACATGACCACCGGCAAGCCCGTCCTCAACCGGGGCGTCTTTGAATGGAAGTGACCGGACAGACCGCACACGAAGAAGTCCCCGGAGCGATGCTCCGGGGACATTTTTATGATCCAGCTCTCCGTCCGGCCGCGTCGGGGATGTGCAGCTCGTCCCGGTATTTTGCCACCGTGCGGCGCGAAAGGCAGCACCCCTGCTCCCGCATCCTGTCCGCCAGCTTCTGGTCGGACAGGGGCCGGCGCTTGTCCTCCTCCCCGATGAGCCTGACCAGCAGGGAGCGGGCCGCCGCGCCGCCCATGTCCGTCTTTCCGCCCTCGCAGGCGGGGCGGGAGAAGAAGTAGCTCATGGGAAACACGCCCTGGACGCACTGCAGGTATTTGCCCCGCACGGCCCGGCTGACGGTGGACTCATGCACGCCCATCTGCTCCGCCACGTCCACCATACGCAGCGGCACCAGGGCGCGCGGGCCCTCCAGGAAGAACGCGCTCTGGCGCTCGGCGATGATCTGGGCGCAGCGCAGGATGGTCCTCTCCCGCTGGCCGATGGCCCAGAGTACATTGTTGGCCTGGTGGAGCTTGGCGGAGAGATACTCCCTCACCTCCCTGTCCTCCGAGTCGGACAGCAGGCTCCGGTAATAGGCGTTGATGCGGAAGGTGGGCGTCCGGCTCTGCCCGACGCGGGCGGCGAGGCCCTGCTCCGTCTGCTCCACATAGACATCCGGGATGATATAGGGCACCTGCTCCGGCTGCAGGAACATCGCGCCCGGCCGGGGCTCCAGTTCCCGGATGGTGTGGGCCGCCTGCATGACCTGCGCCAGCGGGATATCCAGCTTGGCGGCGATGGAGCGGTAACGGTGCCTGGCCAGCGCCTCCAGATGGTCCCGGACGATATCGGCCGCCGGGCCGGTCACGGCCAGCCGCCGCAGCTGCAGCGCAAGGCACTCGGAGAGGTCCGCCGCGCCCACGCCCGCCGGCTCCAGGCCGCGCAGTATCTCCAGCGCCGGCTCCAGCGCCTGCACGTCCGTCCCCACGTCCCGCGCCAGCTCCTCCAGCGGCGCGGACAGGTAGCCGTTCCGGTCCAGACAGGCGGCCAGGAACAGCACCGCCTGCGCCTGGTCCTCCGCCAGTCCCAGGGGCGGGAGCTGGCGGGCAATGAACCGGTACAGCGTCTCCTCCAGGCCCCCGTCCGTGGCCACCCGCGCCAGCGGGTCCAGCTCCTCGTCCTCGATCCGCTGATAGAA
>CANPXW010000128.1 GCA_947587025.1 uncultured Oscillospiraceae bacterium | reverse complement strand
GATCTCGTGATGCTCATCGCGGCGGGGCTGGCCCTGTGGAAACTGGGCACGCTGCTCCCCGGCGTGCTGGGGCAGATATTCACGATTCTGGGTGGGATTCTCCTGACGGTGGGGGGCCTTTTGCTTGCGTGGCACGGGCTTTCCGACGCATGGGAAAACGGCGTCAACTGGGGAAATCTCATCGAATCCATTGGCGGCGTAGCCGCGGCGGTGCTGGGCCTTTACCTGCTTTTCGGGAAAATCGGCGCGGGCATCGGCCTGATCGTGGGCGGCATCGCCCTGCTGGTGACGGCTTTCCACGACGCGATGGCGAGCGGGTGGAACCTGCAGAACACGCTGATGGCCATCTCCGGCATCATGGCGGCGGGGCTGGGAATTTCCCTGTTGACGGGCTCCTGGATTCCCCTCCTGATCGCAGGGATCGCGGCGGTGCTCCTGGCGCTGACCAACGCCACCGGGCACGGCGAGGAACTGCTGGACGGCATCCGCGACGTGATCGAAGGCTTTAAGGACTTTTTCGTAGGCATCTTTACAGGCGATCTGACGAGGGCCCTGGACGGCGTCGGAAAGGTCTTCGAGGGGTTGAAGAAGATCGTCTTCTCCGTTTTGGACGGCGTGAAGGACAGCTTCAACAGCTTTCTGACCTGGCTGGACGAAAAGACCGGCGGGAAACTCCACGGGATCATCGAATTTGTGCGCGGGCTCTTTAATGGACTCCTGGAATTCGTTAGAAGTACGCTGGGAGGTCTGCTTGATTCCGTCGAGCAGGTCTTCAAGGGGATCGTTGAGTTTATTTCCGGCGTATTTACCGGGAATTGGGATAGGGCTTGGCAGGGCGTCAAGGACATTTTCAAGGGCGTCTGGAACGGCATCATCGGCTTCTTGGAGGGCGCTGTGAATCTGATCATTCAGGGCATCAACTGGCTCATTCGGCAGATGAACAAAATCAGCGTCAAAGTGCCCGACTGGGTTCCGGGCATCGGCGGGAAGTCTTACGGCGTGAATATCCCCTCCGTGTCCTCGGTGTCGATCCCGCGGCTGGCCCAGGGCGCGGTCATTCCTCCCAACCGGGAGTTTATGGCGGTTCTGGGCGACCAGAAGAGCGGCACCAACGTAGAGACGCCGCTGGCCACCATCAAACAGGCGGTGGTGGAGGCCCTGCGGGACGCCGGCGGCGGAGGCGGCGGGCGGCCCATCGTGGTGAAGGTGATGCTGGACAAGCGCGTGCTGGCCACGGCCATAGTGGATGAGGTCAACGACATGACGCGCAGCCGGGGCAAACCGGTACTTCTGGTGTGAGGTGAGGGTATGGCCATTGAGCTTTTGTCTATTCTTAGCCCTTTGGGGGAGTGGCACGATTATACCCCCTGGATATTGGCCGACGAATTTTCCGTTTCGGACGACGACGTGGACTCCGAGCAGACGGTGCGCATTAAAAAGGATGCCGAAATGCGCCGGGAGAAGTTAGCGGAGAAGTGGAACGTGGGCGTCGCCCTCATCGACTTTCCCCACCGGCTTTGTGCGCAGCTTTTCACAGATCTGCGCCAGACATTCTTCGAGGCGCGTGTTTTCACGCCTCTGGGCCGCCAGCAGAAAAAGTTTTACTGTTCGTCCAGGCCGGCAAGCCTGGGCATGGTGCTTAACGATAACGAGGAAGATATCGAATGGACTAAAGTCAAGTTCAATATCCACGCGAAGTAAGGGGTGATCCTTGTGGCCATTGAACCAAGCGAACTTTATTATGAGCTTCTCGATTTGGAAGACACACGCAGGGAACACTCTTTTGAAATTGACGGTGTGAGATACGGGCCCGAAGATGAGGCCGAGGTCAGCCATCTTGTGACGGGCGATCTCTTTGATAAGTTTTCTTGGGGAAATGCCGTTTGTGCCAAGTTGTCCCTTGAAATCATTGCTCCTGATGTCCCGGCTGGCGCTGAAATCAAGCGGTTCATGCGCCTGGTAAACGGTGAAAGGACCTCGGAATGGCTGCCCGCGGGGGTCTTCTTTGCAAACAGGCGTCCTCATGACGGGGACTATTGGCAAATCGAGGCCTTTGACGTGATGCGCAAGGCGGAAACACCTTGGGAGCCGCGACAGAATCTCGATTTTCCCCTGCCGGCCCCGGAGGCAGTGAACGAATTATGCCGGCTGATGGGCTGTGAGCTGGATCCCCGGACGCAGCTGCGCGAGGACGTGCTTGTACCTTACCCGACCAGCGATCCTGATGACCCAGACGGGAAGTTTTACACGATCCGCCAGAACCTCCGGTGGATAGCCGGCTGTCACGGTGCCAACTGGATCATTACCGGCGAGGGAAAGCTTTACCTGAAACCGATTGGCTCCGAGCCGGAGGAGACCTTCTACATGGTGACGGAGCACGGAAATCCCATTGAGATAGGGGGCTTGCTGATCTATGGCGGGTAAGCACTTTGTCGGCGCTGACTACGCGGACTTCACAAACAGCGGGTACATGGCTCCGGTGTCAAGGGTCACCTTTATGATCGACTCCGACACGGCGGTGACCGCCGGCGATGATTCCGGCTCCGAAATGAGGACGGATTGCCCCTTTGCGACGCAGGAGATGGCTGAAACTCTTCTTGCCAGGATAAAAGGGTACCGATTTCAGATGTTCTCCGCTGAGGCCGCACGCCTTGACCCAACCGCAGAGCTGGGTGACGCCGTTGACATCAATGGCGTATACGCGATTATTTCGCATAGGGCTGATGACGGCAGTATGTTCCCGGATATTTCAGCTGTCGGTGAGGCGGAGCTTGAGGACGAATACCCCACCGAGGGGCCGCTGACACGGGAATTCAATCTGAAGATCGCCAGGACAAACACCAGAATCACCAAGTCGGCGGCGGATATCCGCCTTGAGGTGGCGGATCTGACCAGCGAGATGGCGGCAGAGTTCGTGACGGAGCTTACGGCCATCACGGGCCGGGTCAATGGGCTGGACGGGACGTTTTCGGAGTTTAAAAACACCGTGGACGGCTTCACCGTTACCGATCCCAGCGGTACCACCAGGATCAAGGGCTCCAGCATCGACACCGAGTCTCTGGCCGCCAGCAGCATCACCGCGGACAAGCTCAATCTGACCGGGGCTATTACCTTCTTCGACCTTAATTCCAGTGTGTATGACCGCCTTGTAGCTGGAATCACCGAAGATATCGCCCACACGCTGATTAAGGACGATTTGGTTGAGGCACCAACACTCAGAGGCGCTAATATTTATGGTAGCACTTTTTATAGCTTGGATGGCTATACATATTTGGAGCTAACAAGGGAAGACCTGAGCAAAAACATAGTTGCTTCTTTTCAGGTTGGCGCTCCAAATGGAAGCCCTGCGGAGCAATGGCTTTTGCGTGTATCTCCAACGAATGATGGTACCAGAATTCATGGTGCCGTTTTGGATGTTGGTCATGTCAGAGTTGCGTCTATGACTTACGATGATTCCATGAACGAACACTTAATACGACTTGGATACTACGCCACTTATTATGGTCACACAAAATTTACATTCGCTTCCCGGTCTGTAATTGATTTTTCC
>CANPXW010000127.1 GCA_947587025.1 uncultured Oscillospiraceae bacterium | reverse complement strand
ATGGCGCCAAAGGCATACCCCAGCCGGCTCCAGCGGCCGGCCATATCCTGCACCGACTGCTCGTCGGTGTATATCTCGTACTCCTCCGGGGGCAGACTGGGATCGTACCGCTTGCGGAAAAAGTGCCAGCCGTTGAAGGTGTCGCTGACAAACTCCCAGCCCTGTTCGGCAAAGGTGTCCCGGTACCGGGCAGGATCGTCGATGTGGCTGTTGTAGTCCAGGGCGTAGCGGTAGCGCACCGTCTCGTCCCAGTAGAACACGCTGCGGAAGCACCCGCCCTTTTTCAGCTGCCAGCCCTTGTCCGAGAGGGCGTTTATGTCCGCGATCTCCTGCTTATACTCCCAGGCGGGGTACATGACATAGCGCCGCTTGATATTCTTCATCTCTCTCCTCCTATGATGTCATCCGCCGCCGCAGCCAGGTGCCGCAGCCGGTCCGCCTCGTCCAGAAGCACCCGCCGGCCGGCGTCCGTCAGCCGGTACAGCCGCCGGCGGTCCGCGTCGGGGGTGGGCAGCTCCTCTATCCAACCCTTCTTCATCATGTTGCCCGTGGCCCCGTACATGGTGCCCGAGCCGATGTGCACGTGCCCGTCGGACAGCTCCAGCGTCCGGCGCATAATGCCGTAGCCGTGGCTGGGCCCGTCGTAAAGGCACAGCAGGATGTAAAAGTAGCTCTCGGTCAATGGCTCCATGCTCTCACCGTCCTTGTGTCGTGGTCCGATATGTCGTCACTCGACATATCGTGACTATATCGTAGCACGACATAGTGCCCCTGTCAAGAAAATTCTTGCAGGCCCTTGACAAATACCCGTAGGGGGTATATAGTGAACATACCCCACGGGGGTATAAATCGGATGATTGAAAAGGAGATAAGACAATGACGAAGGTCATCACGGTAGAGGGCATGATGTGCGGCATGTGCGAGGCCCATGTGGCGGAAGCCCTGCGGAAGGTGCCCGGCGTGGAGAACGCCAAGGCCGACCGGTCGAAGAAGCAGGCTGTAGTCACCTGCGGCGCGGAGGTATCCGACGAGGCGCTGCTGAAGGCCGTCGCCGACACGGGCTACGAGGCGTCCGACGTCCGGGAGCAGGCCGAACCGGAAAAGAAGGGCCTTTTCGGATTCAGGAAGAAGTAAGAATTGCCTCCCTCGTCAGAGGGAGGCGTATTCGACACAAAGAGGTGTTTTTATGGAGGAGAGCAAGACCTGCGCCTGCTGCCGGACAACGGAGCGGCCGGAGGAGGAGAAGAAAAAGCTCATCCACCGGCTCAACCGCATCGAGGGGCAGATACGGGGCATACGGGGCATGCTGGAGCGAGACGCCTACTGCCCCGACATCCTGACCCAGTGCGCGGCGGTGAACGCGGCGGTGAACGCCTTCAACCGGGACCTGATCGCCAGCCATATCCGCCGCTGTGTGGTCCGGGACATGCATGAGGGCAGGGAGGAGGTCATCGACGAGCTGGTGGCCACCCTGCAGAAGCTGATGAAGTGAGGCGGCGATAGCATGGAGAAATTTTCCGTTACAGGCATGAGCTGCGCGGCCTGCAGCGCCCACGTGGAGAAGGCCGTGGCCGCCGTGGAGGGCGTTTCTAAGGTGGAGGTGAGCCTGCTCACCAACAGCATGAACGTGGACTATGCCGCCCCCGCCACGGCGGACGCCATCTGCCAGGCGGTGTCCAAGGCCGGCTACGGGGCCAGCCCCTGGGCGGCGGCCTCCGGCGGGCAGAGCGCCGCGCCATCCGCCGCCGCGCTGGAGGATAAAGAGACGCCCAAAATGATACGGCGGCTGGTGGTGAGCGTCATCATCCTGCTGCCGCTGATGTACGTGTCCATGGGCCACATGCTCTGGAACTGGCCGCTCCCCGGCTTTCTGGCGGGCAACCACGTGTCCATGGGCATCTATGAGCTGGTGCTCACGGCCCTGGTGATGGTGATAAACCAGAAATTCTTCGTCTCCGGCTATCAGGCCCTGTGGCGGCGGGCGCCCAACATGGACTCTCTGGTGGCCCTGGGGGCCACGGCCAGCTTCGGCTACAGCCTGTGGGCCCTGTTCGCGGCCAGCTCCGCCATGATGTCCGGCGGGGCAGAGGCGGCCATGGGGTACATGGACGAGTTCTACTTTGAGAGCGCCGCCACCATCCTGACCCTGATCACCGTGGGCAAGACCCTGGAGGCCCGCAGCAAGGGCCGCACCACCGACGCCATCCGCTCCCTCATGGACCTGGCCCCCAAGACGGCCACGGTGCTGCGGGACGGCACGGAGACGGTGGTGGGCGTGGAGCAGGTGGCCCTGGGCGACATCTTTCTCGTCCGGCCGGGGGAGAGCATCCCCGTGGACGGGGTGGTCACCGAGGGCGCCGGCGCGGTGGATGAGTCGGCCCTCACCGGTGAGAGCCTGCCGGTGGACAAGGCCGTGGGCAGCACGGTGTCCGCCGGGACCCTGAACCAGAGCGGGGCGCTGACCTGCCGGGCCACCCGTGTGGGCCAGGACACCACCATCCAGCAGATCATCCGCATGGTGGAGGACGCGGCCGCCACCAAGGCCCCCATCGCCAAGATCGCTGACAAGGTCTCCGGCGTGTTCGTGCCGGCGGTGATCGGCATCGCCATCGTGACGCTGATCGTCTGGCTGGCCCTGGGCCGGCCCATCGGCTTTGCCCTGACAAGGGCGGTGAGCGTGCTGGTGATAAGCTGCCCCTGCGCTCTGGGCCTGGCCACCCCCGTGGCCATCATGGTGGGCTCCGGCGTGGGCGCGAAAAACGGCATCCTCTTCAAGACCGCCGCCGCCCTGGAGGCCACCGGCCGCATAAAGACCGTGGTGCTGGACAAGACCGGCACCGTCACCCAGGGCAAGCCCCGGGTCACGGATGTGATCCCCGCCGCCGGCGTGGACCAGGCGCGGCTGCTGGCTCTGGCGGCGGCCCTGGAGCAAAAGAGCGAGCATCCCCTGGCCCGGGCCGTCATGGACCACGCCGCCGAAATGGGCCTGTCCGCCCCGGAGGCGGCGGAGTTCTCCGCCCTGCCGGGCCACGGGGTCCGGGCCGTGGTGGAGGGCGCCTCCGCCCTGGGCGGCAACGCCCAGCTCATGGCGGACCGGGGGATTGAGGACGCCGCTCTCTTTGAAGCCGGCCAGGCCCTGGCCGGCCAGGGCAAGACGCCGCTGTACTTTGCGGCGGACGGAGCGCTTCTGGGCTGCGTGGCCGTGGCGGATGTGGTCAAGCCTGACAGCGCCGACGCCATCGCGGACATGAAGGGCCTGGGCCTCTCCGTGGTGCTGCTCACCGGCGACAACAAGCGCACCGCCGACGCCATCGCCGCCCAGGTGGGGGCCAGCACCGTCATCGCTGACGTGCTGCCCGAGGGCAAGCAGAACGAGGTCAAGTGCCTGTCCGCCGCCGGCAGCGTGGCCATGGTGGGCGACGGCATCAACGACGCCCCAGCCCTGACCCAGGCGGACGTGGGCGTGGCCATCGGCGCGGGCTCCGACGTGGCGCTGGACGCGGCGGACGTGGTGCTCATGCGCTCCAGCCTTTCCGACGTGGTGGGGGCGGTGCGGCTGTCCCGCCAGGTCATCCGCAACATCCACGAGAACCTGTTCTGGGCGTTCATCTATAACGTTCTGGGCATCCCCCTGGCGGCGGGGGTGTTCATCCCCCTGGGCATCACCCTCAGCCCCATGATCGGCGCGGCGGCCAT
>CANPXW010000126.1 GCA_947587025.1 uncultured Oscillospiraceae bacterium | reverse complement strand
GACATCACCTTGGGCGGCGAGAATTCAATTGCTCCGGATGAAGAGCTGGACGCATCGGTTCATGCTGTGCTCCGAGCAGCGGAGGAACAGGAGAAAACGCTTCTCGTCTCCGAGTCTGTCCTCAGTCCTCTCTCAGAGTCCCTTGCTCAATCCGTTTCGGGAAACAGTGATTACCTTCCGAAAATCAGCGATTTGCTTCAAAATTCTTCGGATAAAGGCACCCTCGTGCTCAGCAGCACGGACAATCAATCCGCTGAACTCTCCCGGCAGTCCTTTCTCCGGTTGAAGCAGGATCGCATCATCTCCAACAGCGCCCTTACCGCTTCCGACGGCGTTCAGATCAGTGAAAATCGCGCCAACCTGCAGGGAGTGCCGAGTACTTTGAGCGGCAATGAGTGGAGTCTTGTGCTTGAGGATCACTTCGACAGGGATTCGTTGAACGAAGATCTCTGGACGCGCATCAAGTACGAGAGCAAGGCTTCGGCTTCCAACTGGAGGGGGACGCAGTCTGAGGAAGAAAGCCTCGTGACTTTCGAGGATCTGGGTGGTGTTTCCGCCCTGCGTTTGTGGGGCAAGTACGGCAAGTACACGAACCAAAATAATCAGGAAAACACCACGGAAGATGTTTGCGCCTGTGGCGGTATTTATTCGAAATTCACGTTTGGCTTCCAGTACGGCTACGTCGAGGTGCGCGCGAAATACGGTTCTGCTTTGGGAGTATGGCCGGCTATCTGGATGATGCCGGTAGGAACCCCGTTAGGCGGTTGGCCTGCCAGTGGCGAGATTGATATCATGGAGCATATCAGGAGCGAAGCAAAGTACTATTCTACACTCCACAGGGCTGATGGGAGCAAAAACTCGTGGGGAGGTCTTGCAGACTCCCAAATCAGTGTTGCGCAGCCCGCATTGAGTGACAAAGGCGCAGGCTGGCATACTTATGGCGTGGAGTGGACGAGTTCCAGCATCACCTTCTACCTGGATGGGAACGCAACTGGCAAGATTACCTGGGATGAAGAAGGTTATACGCTCAACAATCAACAGAAACATAATTTTACTCAACAGGAAAAGCAATTGTGGCCTTTTGGCTTTGAAGGGAATGAATTCTACCTGCTCATCGACCAGCAAATTGATGGTGGCGATTGGCCAGGTAGGGCAAATGAGGCGACCAAAGCACTTCTGTCAGGCGAGAATGGCGGTCTCTCCCTGGATGTTGACTATGTGAAGGTGTATTCCTATGACAAGTACGATCGGTTGGGGAAGTGCACGCTGACCTGGCAGGACGGGACGGGGGCGTGGATGGAGGATGGAGAGAATATGTGGGACGAGGGCAGAGCCTTCATAGCGGCAGATTCGGTGGTTTTTGGCGAGGTTGCTGAGTCGGCGGCAAAGGGTGTGCAGATTTCCGGCGCAGTGCATGCCACGCATATGACTGTGAACGCGGATGGATACAACTTCACCGGTGGGAACGGCGATGCTAAATTGGTGGTGCATGAGACCCTTTCGCTGGCGGAAAACACCGCGACTACTCTGACGGTGAATGCCGAAATTGGGCGTTTAACCGGAGCAGGAGATCTTACGACCTCCGGCCCAGGCAAGGTCGTCCGTTTCTACGTCTTTGGCAATAAATACAACAGCGGAGAGTATGGAGAAGCACCATACGAGGGGAAACTCACCATTGCCGATGGGTGGACGCTTGAGATTTCTGCCAGCGAATTTTCAGCGGGGGAGATCGACCTGAGCAACGGCGCCGGGATTCTCGTGTTTGATAACGGAGGGGATACGACTGCGAATGGTAAGTCTATACCGTGCTATGTGGGAGATGTCACGCTTTCGGCGAATTTGAAGGGACTCACGAAACTCAAAGCCAAGGGAGGTATGGTGGTCACCATCAACGGTAGCGTGGAGGGAAGCGGCGTCTTGGAGGTCAGTAAACACAACAACGGCACGTATACCGATTGTTTTGTCTTTAACGGGAATGTCTCCGGCTTCACCGGTTTTACGACTTCGGGTAACCAGTACAACAAAGCGCACGGAGCCAACGCTGCCTTCTTGTTCAACGCCGGGTTGGATATTGCTGAGGAAACCAGGTTTACCGTTGCGCAGAACAGCGGGGACCAGGCGGGCTGGGTCGAGATGGGGGCAGATTCCAAACTTACGGGCAGTGGAGACATTGTTAAGGGAGGCGCGGGAGAGCTGCGCATCGGTGGCGATACGAGCGCTTACACGGGGAAGGTGCGTTTCCAAGAGGGCTCTCTCACCCTCAATGGGAATGATAAGATGCAGATTGAGCTGCAACTGGAGAATGGCACATCTGCTTCCCTGAACGGAACCGGCGCTATCCTGAAAAAAGCTTCGCTCGGGAATGGCGTCAAACAAGGCTCGATTGCACTGACTGCCGGGGCAAACTGGACGCTGCGGGAGATTGCTCTCACCACCGGGGAGACCCTCACGATCGGCGGTGCGGCGGGGAGCAGCATCACACTGGGCGGGAGCGAAGGCATGAACCTGACGGGCGGCACGCTGGTGTTGGGTGCGGGGGTGGCTTTCAGCGGGCAGCTGAACATTACGCTGACCGGCAGCGATCTTCCCGCCGGACTCATCGGTTTGGAAGAGGGAGCTAATCTCAAGGGTCTCAAACTGAATCTTGTTGGTTTGCAGCAGGCGGTCGAAGCCGCAGGAGGTATACTCGAGTGGAAGTATCAGCTCTTCTCCCTGCCGACCGTTGGCGAAGATGGACAAAATGATGCTCAGAAAGCCCTGGCGCAGGAATGGTTGAATCAAATGGATGTGCCGTATGAGGGTTGTAGCCTGTTTGTGGATGAGAGCGGGTTCATTTCCCTGCGTAAGGCCAATCTGGTATGGAGTAGCCCATCTGACACCGTGTGGAAGGAGGGGAAAACCGGCTGGGGAGAGGGAGGGACAGATGTCTTTCAATCAGGGTGTACCGTCACTTTCGGCGCCACTTCAGCAGCCACAACAGTGACAATTGACGGTCCGGTGTCCGTCAACAACATGAATGTGAACGGCGCTTACACCTTCAGTGGAAACGGCTCCAATTCTCAGCTCAAAGTGGGTGGCGCCCTGAGTCTGGGAGGGAACGCCACGATTGGGCTTTCGAGCACGATTGCTGTGTTGAGCGGGATGGGGGATCTGACCATCGGCACCACCGGGACGAATGTGGTTACCATCACCGAAGTGGACAGCGGATTCACGGGCTCCATCAACCTGGCCAATGAAAGCCGGTTGACACTGAGTGATACCAAGTACGTGGGCACGCTCAAACTCACGGGACAGTTAGCTTACCTCATCGCTAAGAATGGGAATTTGAACGTGGAGGCTGAGGGACAGGGAGAACATGTGCTGAGCTTCTTCTCTGCCCAGCAGATCGGCAATGCGACCGGGCTGAGCGGGATCAATGTCGGAGGAGACGGCGCTAACGCCACGGTGGAGGACTTGACCGCCGGGGTGGGAGGCGCTACGTTCACCTTCGATAATTCGAGGAACGGAAGTGGAGTCTGGGCCGGCTACTCCGGGAGCTTGACGGTAACCGGCACCGTGAGCGGCTACACCGGGTTTGTGGCTAAGCACGCGGGAGCTCGGACCTACTCCGACATCATCTTCACCGGCACGGTGGGACTGGGAGAGACGGCGAGCTTTGACACCGAGGGTTCTTCCAGTCACAAAACCCCGCAAGTCGGTACTTGGGCAAGTTCCTCCATCATCGAATTCAGCGATGGATCCGTCATCACCGGCACGAACACCACCATCACCAAGACGGGGGCGGGTAAGT
>CANPXW010000125.1 GCA_947587025.1 uncultured Oscillospiraceae bacterium | reverse complement strand
GATGTCGGTGGCGGCGGCGTGGGCCACGGTGCCGAAGAACTCCTGGAACGGGTCCCAGATCTTGCTGGGGGTATAGGTCCTCGGGCTGGTGAAGGGTATCATATCAAACATTGGTGGAAACCTCCTGTTTCTTTGATTTGTCTGTATTATACACATAAATTGTGAATAAATTTATATGATGACATGAACAAATTGTGAATTTTTAGCACTCGAATAAAAAGAGTGCTAAATCCTGTTTTGCCGCCCTGTTCAGTATATCCGCCCGGCGGGCGCACTTGCGCGGCGGTGATTGTAAAAACCCGGCGCGCATGTTAAAATGTAGAAAATACCGCAAAGGAGAACATACGATGAGACCTATGCTGGTTATCATGGCCGCCGGGATGGGCAGCCGGTTCGGCGGGCTGAAGCAGATGACCGCCGTGGACGGGGCCGGGCAGGTCATTTTGGACTACTCCGCCTACGACGCGGTGCAGGCGGGCTTTGAGAAGATCGTCTGCGTGATAAAAAAGGAGATCGAGGCGGACTTCCGGGCTGCGGTGGGCGACCGCATCGGGAAGGGCTGCGAGCTGCGCTACGCCTTCCAGGACCTGCACGACATCCCCGCGCACTTTACGGTGCCGGCGGAGCGGACCAAGCCCTGGGGCACGGCCCACGCGGTGTATTCCGCCCGGAAGCTCATCGACCGGCCCTTCGCCGTCATCAACGCCGACGACTTTTACGGCCGGGGGGCGTTCCAGGCCCTGGCGAAGTTTCTGGCGGAGAACGAGGACGAGCACACCCACGCCTTAGTGGCCTACGAGCTGAAAAACACCCTGACGGAGAACGGCACCGTGGCCCGGGGCGTATGCACCGCCGACAGCGCAGGCTACCTGCAGACCGTCACGGAGCTGACGGCCATCCAGGGCCCAGCGGACGCGCCCAGCTATACGCTGGACGGGGGCGCCAGCTGGACGGCCCTGGCCCCGGATACGCCGGTGAGCCTGAACACCTGGGGCTTCCACCAGAGCTTCATGGACGCCATCGCGGCGCGGCTGGAGCGGTTCCTGGCGGAGGACATGCCGAAAAACCCCGCCAAGGCGGAGTTCTTCCTGCCCAGCGTGGTCAACGCCTGCCTGGCCGCCGGCACGGACCGGGTGGCGGTGCTGCCCACGGACGAGGTCTGGCACGGGGTGACCTACCGGGACGATCTGCCCGCCCTGCAGGCGGCCCTGGCGGACATGCGCGCCGCCGGCAAGTATCCGGAGCGGCTGTGGGGCTGACCGGAGCGGATGCTGACCTATGAGCTGAGAAAGGCGGACGGGGGGCCGCTTTACTACGCCCTGTACCGGGCCATCCGGGACGACATCGCCGCCGGGGAGCTGGTCCCTGGGGAGAAGCTGCCCTCCAAACGGGCGCTGGCGGAGCACCTGGGCGTGAGCGCGGTGACGGTGGAGAGCGCCTACCGCCTGCTCATAGACGAGGGCTACGCCGTCTCCCGGGAGCGCAGCGGCTATTACGTGCTGGCGGTGGGCGCCCTCGGACCGGGGCAGAACGCGGGACGGGAGCCGCTGCGGCTGCTGCCGGAGGAAACGGCGGAGACCGGCGCGGATTTCCCATATTCCCTCTGGTTCCGGACCCTGCGCCGGGTCATCGCAGACCAGGGCAGCCGCCTGGTGGCCCGGTCCCCCAACGAGGGCTGCGCGGTGCTGCGCAACGCCATCGCCCGGTATCTGCTGCGCTGCCGGGGCATGCACGCCCAGCCGGAGCAGATCGTGGTGGGCTCCGGCTCTGAGCAGCTGTACGGCGCGGTGGTGCGGATGCTGGGCAGCGATAAGCTGTACGCGGTGGAGTGGCCCTCCTACGGCCAGATAGAGGCGGTGTACCGGGGCATGGGGGCGCGTGTGGAGCGGCTGTCCATGGGCCCGGACGGCGTCGACAGCGCCGCCCTGGCGGCCACGAAGGCCGACGTGCTGCACGTGACCCCCTTCCACAGCTGGCCCTCCGGCGTTACCGCCCCCGCCGCCAAGCGGTACGAGTATCTGCAGTGGGCCGCCCGGCCGGGCCGGTATCTGGTGGAGGACGACTTCGACAGCGAGTTCTCCATGCCCGGCAAGCCCCTGGAGAGCCTGTATACCATGGACGAGCGTGGCGCGGTGATCTATCTGAACACCTTCTCCCGCAGCCTGGCCCCTTCCATGCGCATGGGGTACATGATCGTGCCGGAGGCGCTGCTGCCGGCGTACCGGGAGCGGGTGGGGATGTATTCCTGCTCGGTGCCGGTGCTGGAGCAGTACGCCCTGGCGGCGTTCATCGACCAGGGCCACTTCGAGCGGCATCTGAACCGGGTCCGGCGAAAGCTCAAAGAACGATAAAAACAGCGCCGCCCTTCGCGAAAAAGTCGCGAAGGGCGGTCTTCGTCGCCCTCGCCGCGTCGAAAAATGTCGAAGAACGTAATATTATGTCAACAAAAAATCCCGCTATTTTACTGGATTTCTGTTGCAAATGAACTAGTGTTATGGTAAATTGTAAAAGCTGATACAGCGGAGTTTCGCAAGATAGAGAAAAGCGGTCCGAATCTGATACAAGGGAGGAAAAATAATGGAAACTACGACTCGCGTTCTTATTGCTGACTCCGGCGACGACTTCCGAAAACTTCTGTCGGAGGTCATCGACGGTGAAGAGGACCTCACCCTGGTGGGCAGCGCCGGCGACGGACAGGAGGCGCTGGCTCTGGCGGAAAGTCTGAAGCCGGACGTGCTGGTGACCGATCTGGTGCTGTCCCGGCTGGACGGCCTCGGTCTGCTGGAGGCTGTGTCCAAGCTGCCGGAGCCGCCGGCGTCCATCGTCCTGTCGGGCTTTTTCAACGACAAGGTGGTGGTCAGCTGTTCGGAGCTGGGGGCCTATTTCTTCATGCCCAAGCCCTGCGACACGGCCAATCTGCTCACCCGCATCCGCCAGGTGGCCGCCGAGCGCCGCCGCCAGGGTGCCCCTGCCGGCCAGGGCGTGGCCATCGCCCCGGTGTCCAAAGAGCCCAGCCTGGAGGCCGTGGTCACTGACATCATCCACGAGATCGGCGTGCCGGCCCACATCAAGGGCTATCAATATCTGCGGGAGGCCATCATCCTCACCGTCAACGACATGGACGCCATCAACGCCGTCACAAAGGTACTGTATCCCGCCGTGGCGAAGAAGTTCGCCACCACGCCCAGCCGGGTGGAGCGGGCCATCCGCCACGCCATCGAGGTGGCCTGGGACCGGGGCGATCTGGAGACGCTCCAGAAATTCTTCGGCTATACCGTGTCGAACATCAAGGGCAAGCCCACAAATTCCGAGTTCATCGCCATGATAGCGGATTCCCTCACCCTGCGGCGCAAGGACCGCATGGCGTAAAAAGCCGCTGTTCCCAAGGCTTTGCGGCCTGGGAAAACGAGGCGATACCAATGAACGCTATGAAACCAGGAATGAAAGCGGACAGATTTTCCGACTAACTTTTTTGCTCAATCCAACGAATATCCCCAGTTTATTGGGTCTGAATTTTACCAATGAACTGGGGGTATTATTGTGTCTGAAATGAGCTTTGACTGGCAAATCGACGAATTCATGGTGTATTGCCGCAGCCGCCAACTGCGGGAGAAGACGCTGAACAGCTATGAACAGACCCTGCGGCTGTTTGAACGCTGGTGCCGGGAAACGATGGGGATAGAAACCGTCGATAAGGTATCAGAAAGCGTTGTCCGGCGCTATATCAATGACCTCCAGGAGAGGGGGAAATACACGTTTTACAGCAACGACAACAAAAAAGCCTACAACTGCCCGGACCGCAGGCGGGATTTCAGAAAGCCCGTGAGCATCATCACCATTAACAACTACATCCGCAATCTGCGGGTCTTCTTTAACTGGCTGGACCGGGATTATCTTCTGAAAAGGAATATAATATTATATTTACCATAAATCAAATGATTATCTCAAAAAATCCCCAGTTTACGGGCATTTCCGCAAGACAGCAGCTTGAATTTACTACCCA
>CANPXW010000124.1 GCA_947587025.1 uncultured Oscillospiraceae bacterium | reverse complement strand
CCGCCCGGTCGAAAGACCGGGCGGTTTTGTATCAGTTGGTTGCCTTCTTACTTTGTCTTACAGCTCGCTGCGGACCTCGAACTCGCGGGCCTGGCGCTTCTTGCGGTCGTAGGTGTAGTACACAGCCACGCCCAGCGCCAGAAGCATCAGCACAAAGTGCAGTGCGCAGCAGTCGGTGAAGTTGGCCAGCGGGGTATCGTCCTCGTCGATGATCACTTCCTCATCGATCGTCAGCTCGGGCTCCGCCACCTCGTCGTCCACCTCAGGCAGGTCGGCCAGCGGGGTATCGTCCTCGTCGATCGTCACATCGCCGTCCGGCTCAGCGCCGTCGCCGTTGTCGCCGGACTCATCGTCCACCGGAGCGGCAGGGGCGGGGCTGGCAGTGGGGGCGGGAGTGGCTTCCGGCCGCGGCGTTGCGCTGGGAGCGTTATCCTCCGCGCCGGGGATCTGAGGTACGTCGTCAAGCGGCGTGTCGTCAGGAGCGATCTCGGTCGGGCCCTCAGGTGCCGCGGGAGTGGTGTCATCGGGGGTCTCCGGGGCTGCCGGTACGACAGGCGTCTCGGGCGCCGCGGGCGTCTCCGGCTCAGCAGGAGTCACAGGCTCAGCAGGAGCTGCCGGCTCATCCAGCTCAGGGCTGTTGGGATCGTAGTCGCCGAAATCAGAGTCGCTGGGCAGGGCCGTGTCGCCGCCGTTCTGCGGAGGAGTGGGGACCACGGGCCGGATGGTGGGCTCAACAGGCACCTCAGGCTCATCAGGCTCATCGGGCTCGGTGCTCGGCTCAGGAGAGTTCTCCGTGCCGGGGTTCGGGGTGTTCTCAGTACCGGGGTTCGGGGTGTTCTCGGTGCCCGGCTCGGGGGTATTCTCAGTGCCGGGGTTCGGGGAGACCACAGGCCGCGGTGTCACAACAGGCTCGGGGGTCACGTCGGGCTCAGCGCCGCCGGGGTTCTCGGGACCGGTGGTGGGAATGTCGCGGGTGACGACCAGGTCGCCGAACACGGTGGTCACGCTGTAGTTGGAGGAAAGAACGCCCGCACCGAAGACGTAGGTGAACTTGTTCTCGTTGCGTCCGGTGCCGCCGGGGGTCGTACGTGCGCTGGTCTCCGGGAAGCTGAAGGTCACGGTGTCGCCGGCAGCCATGCCGTCGCCGCGGATCTCAACGCCGGTCTCCTCACTGGTGCCGTCCATGCTGTAGGTGCGGTCGAACTGATCCTGGTAGGCGTTGTTCAGGGGCTTGTCGTCCCAGATCTTGGTGACGTAGCGGCTCACGAAGATAACGGAGCGCGGGGAGATGGTGAACTCGTCCGCTGCGGTGAAGCTGCTGGGCAGGTCGCCGACACTGGTGGTCCAGGTGGCGTTCACACGGTAGCTGCCGGCATTGACCGGACGGCCGGGCAGTACGTTGTCGTCCTCGTCGTAGTACTGGATCTGGGGCTCGCCATACGCATCGGCGTGGGGGCCCTCGAAGGAGGGTTCGGGGTCGCTGGCCGTATCGCCGTAGCGCCAGTCGTCCATGTTGACACTGTAGATGTAGTCGCTGACGGCATAGATGCTCCACACGGGGGTCAGGAAAACGTCGTCAGTCTCGGAGTAGATCCGATCGCCGGGGCGCACATCAGCCACATCGTCAGCATTGGAGTCCCAGCCGAGGAAGTTCCAGAACTCGTGGAGTTCCACACCGGCGGCCTCAGCGGAGCGGGCCACTGTATCCTCACCGATCACGTCGGAGGCCTTGTCGTAGCCGTCGAGGGTCTCTTTGTAGTGGACCACAGGGGCGTTCACACAGAAGGTGTTGAACTCGATGCCGCTCACGGCCTGCCAGTCACCGTTGTTGATCAGCTTGACGGTCACGTCACCGGAGCCGGCCGACAGGATGTGGTTCTTACCGCCCACAGACTCGATGTAGCGGTTGACGAACCTCTGGGCGTTGAAGGTCACGTTCACGAAAAAGCTTCCGTCATAGCCGACGCTGGAAACGGTATAGAACTCATCGCTGTAGTCGTTGTAGGTCACAGAGTCGTTATCGTGCTCGTTCTCAGCATTGGTGCAGCGCACGGTGACGGGGACAAAGCTGCTGATATTGCCGGGAGCGGCGGGGGGCTGGGTCACAGGGGTGTTGCAGGGATCGAAACCCTCAAACGGGGTCTTGTTGACGCCGGAGGTCACTTGGACGCTGTACTGCAGGCAGCCATTCACCAGTTCAGTACCGGGCCCAAAGGTGTAGGTGGCGGGGATGACGACGGCGGAGCCGTCAGCGGGGATGCTGCCGCTGTAGACGCTGCCGTCCATGAGGGTCACGGTGAAGGAGGAGTTGGCATCGCCAGTCACGGTGATGTTGTAGCCCAGGGTCACGGAGTTGCCGACACCGAACACAGGGGCTTCGCTGGTATCGCCCACAGTCATATCGCGGGTGATGCTGACGCTCGTGACGCCCAGTTCTCTGAACTTCGCAGTGACGACAGCCTTGCCATCTTCGCCCTCGGTCGCGTACGCACTTTCGACCTTCTCGTCGTTCTGATACCAGCCTTCAAACACGTAGCCATCCTTGGTGGGCTGATACTCACTCAGAGAGAAGTTATGTCCGCCGGGCGCAGCCACGATGCCTTCCCTCACGGTCTGCTGGCCCTCAACGTTCATCTCCAGGTAGTAGGGGCGCTCGGGGTAATCCTGCCACACGTCGTACAGGTTCAGCTCCTTGACCCTCAGCGTAATGTCCGCGTTCTCCTTGTAGGCGATCGTTGTTCTGCTCTCATCGGTCGCCCAGCCCAAGAAGGTCTTGTAGTAATTCTGGGTGGTGTCGCCCACGGTGAAGGTGAAGTCCACGAGCAGGGGATTTTCGGGGATCTTGATGAATGCGGCGCAGCTGTCAGTGTACACCATGGTCTCGAAGTCGTCCGGCCTGCCGGAGGCGTTCGGATCGTAGTGGTAAATGATCCGGAAGACATTCGCATCAGCCTTTGTGGCCTTGTATTGAGCGGTGATCTTAACGGTGAGGCCGGCCTGGGGGATGAACATGGCGTTCTCAGCGTTATGGCTGGCAGAGTGGTTGGTGAATTCGCCGTTGCCCGCCATCAGCGTATAACCTATGAACTCATACCGAAAACCAGCGTTCTGATACGCGGGGAGGAGATCGGCGACGGAGATGGGAACGTTGGCTTCTACCTGCTTCGCGTCACCTGCTACGGTCCTCAACTCGTCGCCGACGATGTCCACGGTCACCTGCACAGAGACGGGATTCTCGAGGTTGGCGGTCGCGATCTCGTCCTCAGCCTCGTGCTCAGCTTTCAGGATGGCCCGGATGTCGTCCGCGTCCTTGAGCCCGGTGTCCTCGGAGGGCTCCATGCCGTCCAGCCAGTCATTCAGCTCGTCGTCGGAAAAGAGCTTCTCGCCGGCCTCGGTGTACCAGTAGCCGTCTTCACCAAGGAAGATCTTGCTCCAGTCAAACTCGTCCTTGTCGAAGCCGTCCCAATCGAAAGAAGTCTCAGGGGCGGTCTCGTAGCTGTACTCGGGATAATCATAAGTAGTGTTGGCCTGGTCCTGCGCAGAGGAGGTGTAGTAGTCATAGGACTCAGACCAGCCGTCGTCGTACCAATCGTCCTCGGAAAAGCCCTCATAGGACCAATCCCAGTCGTCGGCCAGGGCCACGGTGGACAGGTTCCCGCCGATCAGAACGATCACGAGCAGGACTGCCAGGAAGCGTTTCATAACGTTTTTCATGGTGTACTCCTTTCTTGGTGAGGAATATATACATATTTTTTATTTCGCGTTTGCGGTGGGGCCGCCGCGCTCAACAGCGGCCTTGTTTTGCCTTTCACACTAGTAAGACGGCCCGCCGAAGCAAAACGGCTCACATTTTTTGGCCTTTTTTGAAAAAATTTTAAAAAATTTTTCCCGGACCCGCCCCTTCCGGGGCATCCATCCGATTTTCACCGAATATTCGCCGCAAACCGGCGCAAATGCAGGATCTATTCTATGACTATCCACGCCGATTTACGTAACATTTTACCGCGTTTCAGACCCAAAACGCGG
>CANPXW010000123.1 GCA_947587025.1 uncultured Oscillospiraceae bacterium | reverse complement strand
TACCGGGCCGGGTGGTCCATGGGAGCCCCGGCGGCTTTCAGCTCCTCCCACAGGTTCTTGGCCGCCGCCAGGGAGTGGTTGCCGTCCCCCATGGCGAACACCATGGGGCCCGGCAGGGCCTCTATGGCCGCCTGCACCGTCTCCGCCGCCGGGCCGGTCAGCCGGTATCCCCTTATGCGCCCGCCTCCGCCGTAGAGCTCGAAGTTATAAAGGGTCTCTCCCGGCTCCATCCACCCCAGCACCGTGTCGGTGGGATCGTTCATGAACAGCACGATGTGGGGCATCTCCAGCGCCGCCTGCCGGCGCAGCTCCACACGGGTGGGCAGCCGGGCGGGCACTGTGGCCTCCGTGGAGCGTACCGGAGAGGCGGAGCCCTCCGTCCAGTCGTATGCCTCCAGGTCCAGTTTCCCCACCAGACCACGTCTTGTCTTCCCATTCGGAAGCATCCGCTCCACATATATATAAGAATCCGGTATTTCACGGAACACATCCCCCACCAGATACTCTTCCATGGTCCGGAGCATGGCCGCCTTGCGCGCCGACACGTCCGGCGCGTTCAGATAGGCCTCCGGCAGCATCAGCCGCAGGGTCGAGGGGGCCTCGCCCACATACTCGTCCATGTCCTGCCAGTATCCCGGCCGGGCGGAGAACTGGTCGCAGGCCACCGCCGCCCATTTCGTCATGTCCGTACCGGCCTTGGGCAGCAGTATATCCGCCGGCGTGAAGATATTTTTCATCGCTTTTTGCTCCTTGCCCTCTGTTTTTATCAATTTTACAACATCCGGCATAGCATGGCAAGAGGTGATGTGAACGGTCACATGTCAGATGTTACGCAAGGGGGAGCTCGAGGGGGACGCAAGTCCCGCCTCGAATCAGATCATAAGCCGCCGGGCGTTTACGCCCGGGGAGCAAAGCGACGTTTTTTCCGGCGGCCGGCCGGCGGGAAAAACACGGCGCAATTATGGCAAGAGGTGATGAGATTTGGACTTCACATTGCTGGGGACCGACCCCCGGTTCCTGTACCTGAAAAGGCGGCTGGAGCTGGACGGCCACCGGCTCACGCCCGACAGCCCCGACCAGATCGCGCCCCCCTCCTGGCGGCAGGGGGTGCCCTACTATAAAGACGAGATATACGTGATAGAGAACGCCGCCCTCACCGCCGAGGGGGCGCTGGAGCTGCTGATGCGCCGGTCCAACCGGGGCCTGGCGAACATGCAGGTGCTGGTGTCCGGCTTCGGGCGCATCGGCGGCTTTCTGGCGGGGATGCTCTCCAGCCTGGGCGCCCATGTGACTGTGGCCGCCCGGAGCGAAAAGGCCCGTGCCGCCGCCCGGTCCAGGGGATACGGCGCGGTAGACTTTTCCCACATCCCGCCCGTGCTGGACGCGGTGGTGAACACCGTGCCCGCGCCGGTGCTGGCAGGGGACTACGGCGGAGCGCTGTGCATCGACCTGGCCAGCGCGCCCGGCGGCTGGGCCACCGACGCGCCGGTGCTCAAGGCGCCGGGACTGCCGGGGCTGTACGCCCCCAAGGCCGCCGCCGACGTGATGGCGGAGGCGATCTATCGTGTGATGGAGGAGGAAAAACACCATGGCTAAACTGCGTCTGGGGCTGGCCCTGACCGGCTCCTACTGTTCCTTTGGAAAGCTCTCGGCGGTGCTGCCGGAGCTGTGCCGCCAATTCGACATACTGCCCATATTCAGCGAGAACGCCCAGAAGGACAGCCGCTTCGGCCAGGGGGCGGCCTGGATGGCCCTGCTGGAAGAGCAGACCGGCCATGCGCCGGTCACGACCATCGCCGGGGCGGAGCCGCTGGGGCCCAAGGGCCTTATGGACGTGCTGGCCATCGTGCCCTGCACGGGCAACACCCTGGCCAAGCTGAGCCGGGGCGTGACGGACACCGCCGTCACCATGGCCGCCAAGGGCCATCTGCGCAACGGAAAGCCCCTTGTCATCGGCGTTTCCACCAACGACGGCCTGGGCGCGTCGGCGGAGAACATCGGCCGGCTGCTGGTGCGCAAGAACATATACTTCGTCCCCTTCGGCCAGGACGACCCGGCCGCCAAGCCCACCAGCCTCAGCTGCGACTACAAACAGATCGCCCCGGCGGTCACCGCCGCCTTCCAGGGCCGACAGCTGCAGCCGGTGCTGGCGCAGCTGGGATAGACCCACATATCGGGGCGCGGCGCTGCCCGCGCCCCATCGCCCTGCAATCTTAAGAAAGTCCTAAGACGGCGTTCACAGTTCGTTCACATTCGTCCCCTACCATAGGGGGCGAAGATTCTTTTGGGAGAAAGGACGAGCGCGATGAAAAAACTGCTTTGTCTGTGTCTGGCGGCTATGACGCTGCTGACGCTGTGCGCCTGTCACAGGGACGACGACGCCATCGAGCCGCCTCCGGCGGTGAGCCAGACCATGGCCGCCGGCGCCGAGCAGGTCCAACAGCCTGCCCGGCAGCTGACCGTACAGGCGCCGGACGGGGGCGTGTTCGTGGACCTGGCCAGCTGCGGCGGGCAGGTGTACGCCTCGGTGCGCTATGACGCCGGGGAGCAGGCCCTCTTCGACGGCGGTATGACAGCGGCCGGCCTGGACGGGGCCAACGCCGTCTTTGCCGTGGACCCGGACACCGGCGCGCTGACCCAGCTGTGCGGCCGGGACGGGGGCGGCATATGGGACTTCGTACCCATGCCCGACGGCACGGTGTGGGCCTGGGTGTACGCGGCGGCCATCCCGGCCCCCGGCGAGGACGGGGACATGCAGACCACCAGCACCCTTTTCCACCTGGACAGCGCCAACACCGCCCTGGCGGCGGTGGACGTGGCGGAACTCACCGGCGGCGGGGAGACCGGCTTCTCCCTGCAGATGGCCCCGCTGGATGACAGTACCCTGGCGGTGACCTGGGGCGACGGGAGCGGCTGCACGGTGAAGGCCCTGGACAGCGGCGGGAACGTCTCCGGCCTGGCCGACGCCGACGGCGGCGGCTTCACCGACCTGGCCCGGATGGAGGACGGCAGTCTCATGGGCATCTGGTGGACCTTGGACGAGGCGGCCGATTCATCATCGTACTCCATCGCCCGGCTGGACCCGGCAGCCCGGAAGATCACGCAGATGTCCCTGCCCGACGGGGCCGAACTGCACCCCGGCGACAAAAACCCCGTCCAGTGCGGTGACGGAGCCCGGCTCTATCTGGAGGACTTCGACGCCGACGTGAGCGTGTACGACGCCGCCGACCGCTCCCTGACGCCGGCCTTCAACTGGCTGGACCTGGGCGTCACCGGCGGCGGGTACGGCCTGCCGGCAAAGCTCTTCTACCGGGACGGGGCGCTGTGGGCGGCGGCCGTCAGCGAGGACCAGACGACCGTCGACATCTTCCCCGTGGACGCCGCCGGCGGCGGCCGCGAGACGCTGACCCTGGCCAGCTTTGAGAGCAGCGACGCCGCTCTGGCCAGCGCGGTGGCGGACTTCAACCGCACCAACAGCCAGTACCGCATCGCCGTGAAGTATTACTCCGAGTTCTTCGACGGTCTGGCCCAGTTCAACTACGACGTGATCGCCGGGGACGTGCCGGACATCCTGTCCCTGTACCGGATGCCCTACGACACCCTGCGCCATCAGGGGATGCTGGCGGACCTGACCAGCTGCATCGACAATGATGCGGACATCCGCCGGGAGGACTATCTGGACTGGTCCTGGCAGGCGGACACCGCCGCCGACGGAGGGATATATTCCCTGGTGACCCGGTTCGCCTTCGGCGGCTGCTGGGGCCGGGAGGGGGACGAGCTGACACGGGAAAACTTCACCCTGGACAAGTATCTGACCCTGGCCGAGAGCGGCGAGGAGCTGGAGTACGCCAACGGGGACGGGCCGGAGTACCGCGCCTGGATAGTGGAGGCGCTGGTGGCCGCAGACCTGGCCCGCTTCGCGGACACCGACACCGCCCAGTGCCATTTCGACAGCCCGGAATTTGCCCGCATCCTCACTGCGGTACAGAACATGGCCATCGCCACCGGGGATAGGTATCAGACCAC
>CANPXW010000122.1 GCA_947587025.1 uncultured Oscillospiraceae bacterium | reverse complement strand
GCCGCCGTCTTGCAAGACGGCCCCATTTCCGCTATAATGGGCCGTACCAGGCGGGTATGGTGGAATTGGCAGACACGCAGGATTTAGGTTCCTGTGGCGAAAGCCGTGCAGGTTCGAGTCCTGTTACCCGCACCACGTTCCATGGTCAGGCCAGAGCAGGACTGACCGAGCATCCGTAGCAAAACACCCCGATTTTTAGGGGTGTTTTGCTATTTTTGCACCAATTCTGACCAAAACGCTCGGGCGGCACACACTCAGCCTGCACCATTTTTGCTGCCAGTGCCGTCGCTCCCAAAACGTCCAAAAGGCCAAACTTTGAAGCCAATGCACCAATTTGGTACGGATAAAAACATAAGCATCATTATCCGTTCCAAAGGCACTGCGAATACTCCCAATGCACCAATTTATATATTATCCGTTCCCAACAGAGGAGAAACATCCCGCATCTGCTGTGGGTCCATAGCTAAAGTGCCTGTATGAGTCGGACTGGAGTTTTCCACAGCGAGAAATAAACCATAACAAAAATTAAGCAAACGTGGTATACTAGTAATGTATTTATCTAAAAGTCATCTAGCAAAGATCGCTCTATAAAAAGTCCATTATCATGCTGGCAGAGGGGATATGATCCCCTGCTGCCAGTATCTTATATTGGAGAGCTACAGACCGCAGAAAAATACAGACGGCGTCCCTTAGAGGAGATCAAAGAACGCCAGCAGATAATAAGGAAATACATTTGAGGTTAAGATGGTAAAAACGCATGGCAAGACAATATTAAAGACCCTAGCCCTATTTGCCGCTTTGAGCGGTGGCATCATTTTGCTAACCGATGCGGCAAGCAACCAGGTGAATGCCGAAGAAACCACTGTCGTTTCCGCCAGCGTTGCCGTGGAGGCGGCCTGTACTCTTGGCGTAGAGAACACCGAGCACACTGCCACCATTACCCCTGGAAGCCACACAGAAGGCATAGGCGGCGATACGATCTTCACCATAAACTGCAATGATATGGACGGTTATGTGGTCTACGCGGTGGGCTACAGTAATGACAAAGAAGGCACTACCGCTATGGTAGGCAGCGGTACTGCGGAGGGGTACAACATTGCAGCCGGCACCGCCACCGGAGGCAGCAACTCAAACTGGTCTTTTAAGGTGCAAACTGCTTCCAGTGATACCGAGGGAATTGTGCTTCCTGCATCTAACGGCGCATTCATGGCCATACCAGATACCAGAACTGCGGTAATGCAACGTGAGACTGGGATCAGCTCGTCTGGAGGGGATAAATTCAATGTAAACTATGCCGTCTATGTGAGCGACGCGCAGGTGGCTGGAACATATACTGGCAAGGTAAAATACATCTTGTTCCAGCCACACTCTCATAATCCGTACACCCTGCAATCGGCAAGTGGGTGGGCCGACAGCGTTGAAATGGGCCAGACGATCACAGCGATCGATGAGCGGGACGGTAATTCATACATGGTGCGGAAGTTGGCAGACGGGAATCTATGGATGGTAGAGAACTTGCGTCTTGGAGGAGACCAACCGATTTCACTTTCACCGGCGGATTCCGATGTTGCCAACGAATTCATACTCCCAGCCATCGGCACTGGTGAGCCTGATAGCTACGATGAAGCGAGAGTCGATGTTGATTCTCAATGGGGAGGCTACTATAACTGGTACACTGCCACAGCCGGAACAGGGACAACAGCAATAGCAGTGGATGGCACAAATGCTTCTAGCTCTATTTGTCCAAAGGGGTGGCGATTACCGACTGGCGGCACTGATGGCGAGTTCCACACTCTTGCTGCTGCATATGGAGGAACTGATTCTGCTGCAAGTGAAGCTTTGCATAATAATAGTGGTCCTAACTTTGTTTACTCTGGTTACTACTACGGAAGCAAAAATGTCAGCTACGGACAAGGTAGCTACGGATCATACTGGTCTTCCACGGCGTACAATTTCATCAACGCCTATGACCTGGATTTCAATAATGAGGGCATTAATGCAACAGGTAGTAGCGGCAGTAGTAGTAGACGCTCTGTTCGGTGCGTTCTGCGGGAAAAGTCTAAAACCATGCAGACAGTTAATGAGTGGAAAGATAGTGTAGAGGAGGGGCAAACGGCCACTGCGGTGGATGAGCGCGATGGCAATATCTACAGAGTGCGTCGGCTGGCAGATGGGAAGCTCTGGATGGTTGACAATCTCCGCCTGGGTGACGGCGAACTAAAAGATCGCGCACTCACTTCAGCTAATACTGATCTAAACGACGGCCTGGAAACTTACGATCTCCCAGAGAGCAGCAAAGAAGGCTTCAGTGGTAATACGGCAGAGAATATTTATGTAGTAGAGGCTGATTCTGGCAATGAATTGAAAGCCTATGGCGGCTATTATACCTGGAACGTTGCCACGGCTGGTACAGGCGCAAAAACTGCAAACGGTAACAATGCGTCAAGTTCAATCTGCCCAAAGGGATGGAGATTGCCAACAGCCAGTTCGCGTAATAGTGAGTTCGCAGACCTTAACGATGCATTGGGTAGTGTCTCTGGCAGCAATAAGGTTGCCAACTGGATAAACCCGGATGGCCCTGCTTTCTTACTGAGCGGCAACTACTATAGTGGCTCGGCGCGCAATCAAGGCAACTATGGCTACTACTGGTCCTCTACGTCGTATGATAGTAGTAATGCTTACCTCATGTACTTCTACAGTGCCAGTGTCTACCCCTCGGGCAACAACTATCGCTATCTCGGCCTCTCTGTCCGTTGCCTAGCTGAGTAGCCTGGGGCCCCTCCAGGCTTTCTCTCCAGGGCTCTATGAGCCCGAGCCCGAATGATTGACTGAGGCTCACTGGAGCTAGAAAGATACTGATGTGATTTAGCATGAGGCTTCCCGAGGGGTAGTAAATCCTGAGAGAAAGGCACTAAGGTTAGCATTTATTCTAGATAAAAGCCGTAACCCGTTTTCGGGTGGCGGGGCATGTGATGCAGCAGCCGCCTCTCACTATCTGCTAGGATCTATGATAAGGCCCATCTGTGATATCTATGAGACACAGATGGGCTTTGTTATTTCTTTTCATGATTATCTGGTAAATAAACCACAATATCTGATAACGAACAGCATAGGATCCGACAGAGGGCTTCGAGTGTGTTGGTAGAGACAGATTCTCCTGCCTTCAATCGGCGTATGGTGGAACTGCTGATCCCTCCCTTGGCCTGCAATGTGTATGTCGTTGCGCCGCGCTTCTCCATCGTCGCCCACAACGGGGCATAGGAAATCATAGCAACACAACCTTTCCCTCTTGTAATATCTTCATTATTGCCTATAATGAACACATAGTGTTATAGGCAATATTGCCTATATGAGAGAAGGAGGTATTACAACTGGGAATTGCCAATTAATGATACTCAATCAGTGTATTATAGGTTTCCTCTAAATTAGGGATGCTAAAGAAAGATAGGAGGAAACAGTATGAATGAGAAAATGTATGGGTACGTTCGCGTTTCCAGCAAGGATCAAAACACGGACCGCCAACTGATTGCCATGGAGGAGTTCGGTGTTCCGCCAGCCGGCGTGGTCGTAGATCGACAGTCTGGAAAAGACTTTGACCGGCCCGGATATAGGCGACTCCTGAGAAAACTTAAACCGGGCGATACCCTCGTGATAAAGAGCATCGACCGGCTGGGACGAAACTATGATGAGATTTTGGAACAGTGGAGGCTGTTAACGAAAGAGAAAAGGGTGGCAATCGTCGTCCTGGACATGCCACTTCTTGACACAAGGCGGGGAAAGGATTTAACCGGGACCCTGATAGCAGACATCGTGCTGCAGCTTCTATCATATGTGGCTCAGACGGAGCGAGAGTTCATCCGGCAGCGCCAAGCGGAGGGTATCGCGGCGGCCAAGGCACGAGGTGTCCACTTCGGACGGACGGCAGCCCCTCTGCCGAAGGGGTTCACAGAGATTTGTGAGCGGTGGCGAGCTGGCGAGCTCTCAGCTAGAAAGGCAGGACGGCTACTGGGAGTGTCGCACAGTACGTTCCTAAAATGGACATCAATTTAACCGTTTGGCCTAAAAAGTACAGTTTAAATTCCAACGGACAGGAAGCCTAAGATGATACTGATACTAATTACATGGGACAAAACAGCTTATCCTTGCCTTGATCTTATCTTGTACCTCTTTTGGAAACTTGCGTTCCGCTGCTG
>CANPXW010000121.1 GCA_947587025.1 uncultured Oscillospiraceae bacterium | reverse complement strand
TGGAACACGCAGGGCAGCAGCTCGCCGGCGATCTTGTACATGTTGGGGATCATCAGCAGCAGGCCCTGGGAGGCGGTGTAGGTGGTGGTCAGGGCGCCGGCGTTCAGGCTGCCGTGCACGGCGCCGGCCGCGCCGGACTCCGCCTGCATCTCCTGGACCTTCACCGTGGTGCCGAACACGTTCTTCTGCCCGGCAGCGGACCACTGGTCGACGAAGTCGGCCATGGGGCTGGACGGCGTGATGGGATAGATCGCAGCCACTTCCGTGTACGCGTAGGACACGTGCGCGGCGGCGTTGTTGCCGTCCATCGTCTTTTTGCTTCTTACAACTTTGGACATAGCGCATCTCCTTATGTAAATTTTTTCAGATACACGACCAGACAAGGCGCCGAACCTTGCCATTGGGCATTATAGCACAAACAGGTGTAAAAGCAAAGGTTTTTTCTCTCATTTTCCAACAGGATGCATCGGAAATTTTATACTTGTCTCCGGCGCTGTTATACTGTATAATAGTGGAGATTGCACCAAACTATTTCCAAACGCGCATGCGACGAAGGAGGTCATTGAATTGGTCAGAAAGGCGAGCGACAAGGGCGTCATCGACATCTCCGCCGACGTGTTCACCAACATCGCGGGCGAGGCCGCCTCCAGCTGCTTCGGCGTAAAGGGCATGGCCAGCCGCTCCAAGGAAAGCGGCGTGTGGCAGCTGCTGCGCCGGGAATCCATGTCCAAGGGCGTGTCCGTCCGCTTCGAGGAGGACAACTCCCTCATCGTCGAGCTGCACATCGTGGTGGACCACGGGGTGAATCTGTCCGCCCTGTGCGAGAGCATCATCGCCGAGGTGGGCTACAAGGTCACCGCCGCCACCGGCGTGCCTGTCAACCAGGTGAACGTGTTCATCGACTCCATGAATATGGACTGAAAGGCCCCAGCGGGTAAGAGGTAACTGACTTGAGAGAGTATATAGACGGCGCCGCGCTGCGGGACATGGTCCTGTGCGCCTACGACGCCCTGGAAGAGAATGAGCAGGCCATCAACGAGCTGAACGTGTTCCCCGTCCCCGACGGCGATACCGGCTCCAATATGCGCCTGACGCTGGGCTCCGCCGCTGCGGACCTGCGCCAGACCACCACCCGCGTCACCACCGTGGCGGATACCGCCGCCCGGGTGGCCTCCGCCCTGCTGCGGGGCGCCAGAGGCAACTCCGGCGTCATCCTCTCGCTGCTGTTCCGCGGTCTGTCCAAGGGCCTGAAGGGTCTGGAGACCGCCACGGCGGAGGAGTACGCCCGTGCCATGACCAGCGGCGTGGAGGCGGCCTACAAGGCCGTTATGAAGCCCGCCGAGGGCACCATCCTGACCGTCAGCCGCCTGGCGGCGGAGGCCGCCGTGAAGAAGGCGGAGGAGTCCTCCTATTTTGAAGAGGTGCTGGCCGCCGCCCTGGACAGCGCCAAGGTCACCCTGGAGGACACGGTCAACCAGAACCCGGTGCTGAAGAAGGCGGGCGTGGTGGACTCCGGCGGCTACGGCTACGTGCTGATGCTCCAGGCCATGCTGGGCTGGCTGGAGGGCCGGGTGAAGGTCAGCGACGGCCACGGCGCGGCCAAGGCCAAGGCGGACTTTGCCGCCATCGCCGACGAGGACATCAAGTTCACCTACTGCACCGAGTTCATCGTCCGCCGGGGCAACAAGAAGAGCGCCGATCTGCTGCGGGCCTACCTGGGCAACATCGGCGACAGCATCGTGCTGGTGGACGACGACGGCATCATCAAGGTCCACGTGCACACCAACGTGCCCGGCAAAGTGCTCACCCAGGCGCTGACCTACGGCGCGCTCATCACCGTGAAGGTGGAGAACATGCGCGAGCAGCACACCTCCCTGGAGGAGAAGCAGGCGGCCCCCGCCGCCCCCGAGGAGGAGCCGGCCGACCCCCACGCCATCCCCGACCCGGTGCCGGCGGAAAAGGCCGTGGGCACGGTGTGCGTGTGCGCCGGCGACGGGCTGGAGGAGCTGTTCCGCCAGCTGGGCGCGGACGGCATCGTCTCCGGCGGCCAGACCATGAACCCGGCCACCGAGGACATCCTGCGGGCGGTGAACCTGACGCCGGCGGAGACCGTGTTCGTGTTCCCCAACAACAAGAACATCATCATGGCGGCGGAGCAGTGCATCCCCATGACAACGAAAAAAGTGGTGGTGATCCCCTCCCGCACCGTGTGCCAGGGCATCAGCGCCATGATGCGCTTAAGCCCGGACATGACCCCGGAGGATCTGCAGGGGGAGTTCACCGACGCGCTGAGCACCGTGCACACCATCCAGATCACCTACGCCGCCCGGGATTCGGAGTTCGACGGCCACCACATCAAGGCCGGCGAGTACCTGACCCTCATGGACGGCCAGCTGGTGGGCTCCTTTGCCGACACCGGCGCGCTGGTGTCCGGCCTGGACCCGGCCATCGAAGAGCTCTCCCCCGAGTTCGTCACGGTCTACTACGGCCAGGACGTGGCCGAGGCCGATGCCCAGAGCTTTTCCGACGCGCTGGCGGAGAAGCTGCCCGACGCGGAGACCAGCCTCATCCGGGGCGGTCAGCCGGTGTATTACTACATGATAAGCGTGGAGTGAGTTCCACGAAAAATACCGAAGCGGCCCCGCGCCGCTCCGCATGCATGATGGAGGAAAGCGCATGAAGATCGTAGTTCTGGACGGCTATACGGAAAACCCCGGCGATCTGAGCTGGGAAGGCCTGGCGGCGCTGGGCGAGCTGACGGTCTATGACCGCACCAGCCTCACCGACGAGGCCGAGATCATCGCCCGCATCGGCGACGCGGAGATGGTCTACACCAACAAGACCCCCATCTCCAAAAACGTCATCGACGCCTGCCCCGGCATGAAGTTCATCTCCATGCTGGCCACCGGCTACAACGTGGTGGACGTGGCCTACGCCAAGGAGAAGGGCATCCCCGTGACCAACGTGCCCGTGTACGGCACCCGCTCCGTCAGCCAGTTCGCCATCGCGCTGCTGCTGGAGGTGTGCCACCACATCGGCCACCACAGCGACGGCGTGTACGCCGGCAAGTGGGCCAGCAGCATCGACTGGTGCTACTGGGACTACCCCCTCATCGAGCTGGCCGGCATGACCTACGGCCTGCTGGGCTGCGGCAACATCGGCATCCACACCGCCGAGATCGCCACCGCCCTGGGCATGCATGTGATCGCCTACGACGGCCGGCAGACCGACGAGGCCAAGGCTCTGGGCGTGGAGTACGTGGAGCTGGACGAGCTGTTCGCCCGGTCCGACGTGCTGGGCCTGCAGATGCCCCTGTTCCCCTTCAACACCGGCATCATCAACAAGGAGAACATCGCCAAGATGAAGGACGGCGTCATCATCATCAACAACAGCCGCGGGCAGATGGTGGTGGAGCAGGATCTGGCCGACGCGCTCAACTCCGGCAAGGTGGCCGCCGCCGGTCTGGACGTGGTGTCCACCGAGCCCATCCGCCCGGACAACCCCCTTCTCAAGGCCAAGAACTGCATCATCACCCCCCACATCTCCTGGGCCGCCAAGGGCAGCCGCCAGCGCATCATGGACTGCGCCGTGGACAACGCCAAGGCCTATCTGGCCGGCAAGCCCATCAACGTGGTCAATCCCTGAGTCGATAACGACACAGCAAAAGGCAGGCACGTGCAGTGCCTGCCTTTTCATTCGTTTTTGTCTCACTCCGTGAAGTGGATGTGGCTGTTGATGTGGTCGATGCAGAAGCAGTGGAAGCCCGCGCACCGGCTGCAGTAGCGGAATTCCAGATCGGGATAGTCCCGGTCCGTGCGGCCGCAGACCTCGCACTTGCGGGTATAGCCCTGGGCGCGCTGCTCCTGCTGGACCTTTTTGGCCGCCTGCTTGAACTGGATGGTGCGCACCTTCTGGTAGGACCGCTGGCGCACGTGGGACGGACGGATATAGTCGAACAGCCACTGGCCGCAGAACAGCAGGTAGTTGCCCACCGCTACCACCGGGATGAGCGCCATGCCCAGCGCGATGGTGAACATGGCCCCCCGCGCGCCGGCGGCGAGCAGCCGGATAAAGTCCAGCGCGAACAGCGCCACGTCCGCCCAGGCCAGCCACTTCATCTTCACCGGGATGAAGAAGAACAGCAGCACCATCTGGTCCGGCCACAGGGTGGCGAAGGCGAAGAACATGGACAT
>CANPXW010000120.1 GCA_947587025.1 uncultured Oscillospiraceae bacterium | reverse complement strand
GAGAGCGTGGGCCTTCCCGTGGAGGGCATCGCGCTGATCGCCGGCGTCGACAAGCTGTTCGATATGGGCCGTACCACGCTGAACATCGTGGGCGACTCCACCTGCGCGCTGTACATGTCCCGTCTGGACTCCAAGCGCGCAGCCCGTCTGGCCGCTGCAAAGAAGTAAGGCCAGAACACAAACCGTCTGGCCGAATGAGAAGGCCGGACGCAGAGAGCATAGAGTATCCTCCCGCCGGCCTGGCATACAGACCGGCGGGAGTTTTTTGTGCCCTCTTTCATAAGAGAACGCGATCAATATTGATGCATTATGCGGACTGCGCTAATGCAAGGGGCCGTCCGACAAAGATATAGGAGTGTAATTCGTATGACAGGCGTGGAAAGTTCCGATAAACTGCGGCGTATACACAGCGACATCCGGGGGGAGGCCTACCAGAGGGCCCTGGCCATGGAGCGGGCCGGCGTGGAGGTGCTCAAGCTCAACACTGGCAACCCGGCGTCCTTCGGCTTCGGCATGCCGGACAGCGTGCGCCGGGCGCTTCTGGCAAACGCCGACCGGGCGGTGGCCTACTGCGACCCCCAGGGCATGCCCGAGGCACGCCAGGCGCTGGTGGACTACCACCGCCGCCAGGGCCTGCAGGACATCGACATCGGCGACATCTTCATCGGCAACGGCGTCAGCGAGCTGGCCCCCATGGTGTGCAGCAGCGTGCTCAGCGCCGGGGACGAGCTGCTGATGCCCGCCCCCAGCTACAGCCTGTGGTCCAACGCGGCGTATCTGGCCGGGGGGAAGCCGGTGTTCTACGTGTGCGACGAGGCCGCCGGCTGGTACCCGGACCTGGATGACATAGCCCGGAAGATCACGCCCAGAACAAAGGCCGTGCTGCTCATAAACCCAAACAACCCCACCGGCCAGGTGTACGCTCCGGCGCTTGTGGAGCGGGTGGCGGCGCTGTGCCGCCGGCACGGGCTGCTGCTCATCTCCGACGAGATATACGACCGGCTCATCATGGACGGCGTGCCCTTCCAAAGCGCCGGAGCGGTTGCCCCGGACATCCCCGTCGTGACGCTGAACGGCCTTTCCAAGAGCCACATCATCTGCGGGTTCCGCTGCGGCTGGGCGGTGGTGTCCGGTCCCCGGGCGCAGACGGCCCAGCTGCGGGATTGCCTTTTGAAGCTGGCCTCTCTGCGTCTGTGTGGCAACGCCCTGACCCAGCTGGTCATCCCCGCTGCCATGGCGGACGAGGCCAGCACCCGGGCCATGCTGGTGCCGGGCGGACGGTTCTGGGAGCAGCGGGAGGCGGCCTGCCGGGCCATGGACCAGCTGGGGTGCATCCGCTATTTAAAGCCCCAGGCGGCCTTTTACGTGTTCCCCCGCATCATGGACCCGGATAAAATCAAGGACGACCGGCACTTTGCGGTGGACCTTTTGGAGGCAAAGCACATCCTGCTGGTGCCCGGCAGCGGCTTCGACTGGCCGGCGCCGGATCACTTCCGGCTGGTGCTGCTGCCCGAGCCGAAGCGGCTGTACCGGGCCATCCTGGACGTCGGCGATTTTCTGGAGGGGTATCGGCAGTAAGACAAAAAACAGGGAGAGATACGACGCACTGCCGGGTATCTCTCCCTTTATTTTTGCTATGCAAAAGAGGAAATCTGTGCTATACTAAAGCGCCAATGAAACAGAGAAGCGAGGACAAAAGCTGTGTGGAAGTATTTTGGCGTGCTGGCGAACGTGGCCACGGTGCTGCTGGGCGGGAGCCTGGGGCTGCTGCTGCGGCGCCGGTCCCGTAGGGCCGCGCCCCGGCGGGAGGGGAAGTTCCCGCCCCGGGAGGACCTGCCCCAGACCATGATGGTGTGCCTGGGCCTGTGCACTGTATTCGCCGCCGCGTCGGGCATCGTGGGAGTGGAGAGCGGCGTGCAGGCGCTCATATGCGTGGCCAGCATGGCGGCGGGGCTGCTGATCGGCTGGTGCCTGCGGCTGGACGATAGGCTGAACCGGCTGGGAGACGCGGTGCTGGCAAAGCTGGGCGGCGGGGCTGAGGGCGTCGCCTCGCCGGCGGAGGGCTTCGTGACGGCCTGCCTGCTGTTCTGCATCGGGTCTATGACGGTGCTGGGCTCCTTTGAGAGCGCGGCCAATCCGCCGGGAGGGCTTGCCCTGGAGTGCCACACCACGCTGCTGATAAAATCCATGCTGGACTTTGTCTCCTCCACCTGCCTTTCCGTGACCTACGGCGGGTCGGTGCTGGCCTCGGCGGCCTTCGTGCTGGTGTTCCAAGGGGCGCTGGTGGCCCTGGCGGCCAGCATACAGCCCTTCCTGGAGCGGGTGGGGGCCATGGCCCCTATGAACTGTGTGGGCTCGCTGATCCTGCTGGCCATCGCCATGAACCTGATGGGCCTGAAAAAGGTCAAAACGGCGGATTATCTGCCGGCGCTGTTTCTGCCCATCTTCATCTGCTGGGTGCTGACCGCCTTCGGTGTGGCCATTTAAGAGGCAGGGAGTGCATTTTTCTTGCAATCCGGCGGGAATTATGCTTAAATATATTTAATAAATTATGATACAGGACGATCGAGAGGAGAGGCGCGATGGGAAGACCTGACGGCATCCGGGTGAAGAACGAGGTCCCGATGTATTACCTCATCCCCCAATTTATGACGGAGCGCCACGACGCCATGAACATGGTGACCGTGGACATCCCAGTGGAGCCCATGCGGCAGTACATGAACGCCAAGCGCAGGGAGGGCGTGCACATCAGCCATATGGCCATGGTGATGACCGCCTATGCCCACCTGGCGGCGGAGTTCCCGTCCCTGAACCGGTTCGTGGTCAACCGGCGCATCTACCAGCACAAGGACTTCAAAATATCCCTGGTGGTGCTCCGGCCGGGCTCCAGCGCCAACGAGAACACCATGAGCAAGCTGACCCTCACGGCGGAGGACACGGTGCTGGACGTGCAGCGCAAGATCGACCAGTACGTGGAGGAGAACACCGCCGTGAAAGAGGGCGGCGGCAACAGCCTGGATAAGATCATGGGCTTTTTCGTGAAGCTGGGACCGCTGATGAACTTCGTAGGGTGGCTGCTGCGGTTCGGTGACCGGCACGGACTGCTGCCCCAGGCGCTGCTGGACGTCAGCCCCTTCCACGCCAGCGCGCTGATGACCAACCTTGCCAGCATCCGCACCAACCACATCTACCACCACGTGTACGACTTCGGCACCACCTCGGTGGCCATCGCCATGGGCAACATGCGGGACGTGGCCAAGCGGGGCAAGGGCGGCCAGGTGGAGCTGGTCCGGTGCATCCCCATCGGCGTGGTCATGGACGAGCGCATCGCCTCGGGCCACTACTTCGCCCTGGCCTTCGCCCGGATGAAGGAGATGCTGGCCCACCCGGAGCTGCTGGAAAAGCCCGCCGACACCTCCCACCCGGTGAGCTGAAAAGAGCATAGGAAGGCACGGGACCCATTCGTCGGGTCCCGTGCTTTTTGGTCAGCCCAGCAGCATGATGAGGCCGGAGACGGCCATCATGGCGTAGATGGCCTGGCGCATGCGCTCCACGCTGATGCGCCGGAACACATAGATGCCCAGCACGTTGCCCAGCAGCAGCCCGCCCAGTCCCGCTGCTGTGTAGGCCAGCAGCGAGCCGTCCGCCACGCCGTTGGCCACACGCAGCGCCACCACGTAAAAGTTGGTGACGGCAAAGTAGCTCTGGATGGTGGCCAGGTATTCCTCCTTGGTGTCGGTGGTGGCGGAGAAGTACAGGCTAGCCGGCGGGCCGCCGGTAGCGAACATGCCGCTCATCACCCCGCCGATGGCCCCGGCGATCAGGCCGTTTCGCGTGCCGGCCCGGATGCGCACGTGCTTGGCGATGAAGATGAAGTACACGCTCAGCAGGGCGAGAAACGCCCCCAAAATGCGCTTCATCAGATGGTTATCCAGCCCAACCGCCACGTGCACTGCCAGCGCGCTGCTCACCAGATAGGCGGCCAGGGGGATGAGAAGCAGCCGCCAGCGGGTGTGCCGGCGGTAGCGCACCGCCAGCGTACATGCCTGTACGCAGGTGATGGCGTTGATCATGGTGGCTGCCCGGACGGTGGAGCCCAGCACGGCGGGCATGAACATCATGCACACCACCCCGAAGCCGAAGCCGCAGACCGTATTGAGGGCGCAGCCCAGCGCCGCGCCGAAAAAAGCGATAACGTATCCCATGGGGCCATTATAGCATGTCGTGCGATCCCGGCGCAAGCCGGGACCGCACGGCTGCAGGGCACTCACCGCCCTGCAGGGGTTCTTGCGGAGGCGCTTTTATGCCTGGAAGGGCACCACGTCAGCAACGGCATCGGCGGCGGTGATGCGTGCATCACCGTTGTCCACGTCGATGAGGATATAGCGGTCGTTGCCCATGCCCAGCTCTTTCATATAGGACAGCTGCCGGAAGGCATGGCGGGTGGTCATGCGCTCCATGAGCGCGTGATGGTCCTCCTCCTTCATGGCGGCCACCATATCCACGCTGGCCTGGTCCGCCGCCAGGATGTCCACGCTGGCCAGGATGCCCACGTTGGGCGTCACCACCGGCT
>CANPXW010000119.1 GCA_947587025.1 uncultured Oscillospiraceae bacterium | reverse complement strand
ATGGAGAAGATCTTCTAGGAAAGTTGGTGAAACACCAGGAAATGGAGAAGAATCACCAAGTTTTGGAGAAGAACCGAAAAAGACTGCATTGTGCGGTCTTTTTCTATTGATAAGGAAACCTAATTACACGAGCCCTAAGATGCATTGGAAATATAATAAAATCCTGAAAGGACAATTAAGACACCCATGAATCTCTTCACCAGCATACTTTCATCCCTGATAGCCCTGTGCTATCGCTTCCTTGGCAGCTACGCAGCTGCCATCATTTTATTTACGGCACTGACCAAGGTGATCCTGTTCCCCATTGCCCTGTGGACACACCGCAACGGCATCCGGATGGTGGAGCTGACGCCGGAACTGAATGAGCTCAAGATCCGGCATTTCGGTGACCAGGATACCATCGCGGAGGAGACGCAGGCGCTGTACAAGCGGCGGGGCTACCATCCTCTCCTCAGCACCGTGCCCCTGTTCATCCAGCTCGCGCTGCTCGTCGGCGTCATCGGGGCCGTGAGAAGTATGCTGGCCGGGACGGACAGCGTGCTCTCTCACCTGCCTTCGGCGGAGGGCGGGGCGTTCCTTATGGTGCCGGTCCTGGCCGGACTGGCGGCCCTGGCGCTGGGCTTGGCCCAGAACCATTTAAACCCGCTCCAGAGGGAGCAGTCCCCGGCCGGCCAGTGGGGCACCAACGGCTTCTCCATCGCCATCTCCCTGGCGCTGGGCGCGTTCGTCCCCATCGGGGTGGGGATCTACTGGATCTTCAGCAACCTGTTCACGGTCCCGCAGCAGATGGTGCTGAACCTGGTCCTGCCGCCGGAGCGGTACGTGGACTATGAGGCGCTAAAGAAGAGCAGGGCGGAGCTTGCCGCCATCAACGGGCTGTCGGCCGGCGTCTCCCGGGAGGACAGGCAGAGGGAGAAGGCGGACTACAGGAGGTTCTTCTCCGTGGCGAACAAGCACCTGGTGTTCTACTCGGAGGGGAGCGGGTTCTACAAGTACTTCAGCCGCCTGATCGGCTACCTGCTGGAGCATTCGAACCTGACCATCCATTACGTCACCAGCGACCCGAAGGACCAGATCTTCGGGATCGCGGGGAAGGAGGGCCGTATCCGGCCCTATTATATTGGCGAGAAGCGCCTGATCACGCTGATGATGAAGATGGACGCGGACATCGTCGTGATGACGATGCCGGACATCGAGAACTACCATATCAAGCGGAGCTATGTGAGGCAGGACGTGGAGTATATCTACATGTTCCACGGGTGTACGAGCACCCACATGGTGATCCGTGAGAAGGCGCTGGACCATTACGACACGGTGTTCTGCCCGGGGCCGTACCAGGCGGAGGAGATCCGGCGCGCGGAGGAACTGCGGAACCTGGCGCCCAAGAGGCTGGTGGAAACAGGCTACGCGCTGATCGAGGACCTGGCGGACGCCTATGAGGAGATGCCGGCGAAGGGGGACAGCCGGCCGCAGGTTCTGGTCGCCCCGTCCTACCAGGCGGACAACCTCATGGACAGCTGCATCGACGTGCTGCTCGGGCAGCTGCTGGGGAAGGGGTACCGGGTCATCGTGCGGCCGCATCCGCAGTATATCCGGCGGACGCCCCAGAAGATAGAGGCGTTCGCGCAGAAGTACAGGGAGGAACTGGCGGCCGGGGAGTTCGAGTTCCAGACGGATTTCGCGGCGGCGGACACGGTGTACCGTTCGGACATCGTGGTGACGGACTGGTCCACCATCGCCTATGAGTTCTCCTTCACGACAGGCCGCCCCACGCTGTTCATCGACACGCCCATGAAGGTGGTGAACCCGGATTATGGGGCACTGGGGATGGAGCCGCTGGACATCAGCCTGCGGTCGAAGATCGGGCGTGCGCTCCCATTGGGTGACGCGGCACGGGCAGGGGAGGCCGTCCGGGAGATGCTTGCCAACGCGGAGGGGTACAGGGAGCAGATCCTTAAGACAAGGGAGGACATCATGCCGCTTTTCGGACAGAGCGCCGAGCTGGGCGGTAAATACATCCTGGCACAGTTAACCAGCAAAAAAGGAGGAGAAAGGAAATGAAGGGAAAGACAAAGGAAAGGATCGAAAAAGTGATCGAGTGCGGTTATTACGTGGTATGCTTCAGCATGCTGACGGAGATGGTGAGCTACGCCTACATAGACCCGTCGGTGACGACCTACCTGATCCAGGCGGTGGCCGGGGTGGCGATCGCCGTGGGCGCGGTGGCTGGCATCTACTGGAGGAAGGCGCGCCGTAAGATCAATGACAGGCTGGGGATCGACGAGAACCGGAACAAAGAGGTCGAGGACGACGTGGTCGAGACCACGGGGAAGCAGTAAGTGGTCCCGGGAGCGGGGGAGGAACGGATGAATTACGCGGTCATTCTGGCCGGGGGGACCGGCACGCGCGTGGGGGGCAGTATCCCGAAACAGTTCCTGGAAGTTCAGGGAAAGCCCATCCTCGCGTACACGCTTGACAATTTTGAGAAGGACGGGGAGATCGGCGCCATCGGGATCGTCTGCCACAGGGACTGGATGGATGAGACGCGCCGGATCGTGGACAGGTACGGGTATTCAAAAGTAAGGTGGCTGACGCCGGGGGGAAGCACCTTCCAGCAGTCGGTCATGAACGGGATCTCCCGCCTGAAGGGGACCGCGGGGCCGGATGACATCGCGGTGGTCTCCTTCGGGGTGTCGCCCATGACGACGGAGGACATCATCAACGACAGCATCCGCGTATGCAGGGAGCACGGGAACGGGATCAGCGCGGAGGACTCCGTGCTCTGCACCTGCATCAAGGACGACGAGTACAGCTCCACCACCAGCCTGGTCCGGGAGACGGTCAAAGGATTCAGCAACCCCTGGACCTTCCGATACGGGGAGCTGTGCGGGGCGTATGAGGAAGCGGAGCGCAGGGGGATCCTGGACAGCCTGGAGCCGCACACGACATCGGTCTATTTCGCCCTCGGGAAGAGGATCTGGTTCTCAAAGAGCAGCGGCCACAATTTCAAGATCACGACGAGGGAGGACCTGGAGCGGTTCGAGGGGCTGCTGCTGCTGAAGGAGAAGAAGGAAAAGGAACAGGGAATGGGGCGGAAAGGCCCGGAAGGAGAAATATGATCACTTATAAAGAATTCGAGGTTATCCGTACACTTCTGAAGCTGGGGGGCCGGTGTGAGGCGGGAGCGGCTGGCGGTGCAGGCGCGGCGGCAGGGGCGGAAACAGCCTGTGCCGCAGGTACGACGGACGCAGCGGCGGCAGCTGAGGCTGTCTATGCCAACGTCCGCTACTATGCCTTCAAGTCGGAGGAAGAGGTGGCCGGGCTGATCGCCTCGCTGCAGCGGAAGGGATACATGGAAGGCGGGAAGGTGACCGCCGCGGCCGTCGACGAGATCAGCCCGCTCCGCGTGGACAACGCGGTCATACTGGCGGCAGGGGGATCCGATATCTCGGCAAAGTCCGTCTATTCCATGCCGAAGGGGCTGTTCGTCAAGAACGGTGAGACCCTGATCGAGCGGCAGATCCGCCAGCTGAAGGAGGCGGGGATAGAGGATATCACGGTCGTCATCGGATATAAGCAGGAGCTGTATTTCTTCCTTGCCGACAAGTGGGGCGTGGACCTGGAGATCAACCCGGACCTGAAGAAGAACAACATCTATTCGCTCTATATAGCCAGGCGGCACCTGGGCTCCACCTATATCTGCAACTGCGACAATTATTTTGAGGAAAATCCATTCTCAAAGTATGAATATAACGCGTATCACGCTACGGTATACAAGGAGAACGCCCATAACGAGCTCCTTGTCCGGAAGAACTCCTCGGGACGGATCCTTGAGGTGTACAGCGGCGCCGGGAGCGGGGAATGCATCTACGGGCACGCGTACATCGACCGGGAGCTGTCCCGGCGCCTGCTGGACTACCTGGACGCAGAGATCGATGATTTCCGGGTGTCGGCGCTGTTCTGGGAGGAGTTCATCAGCGCCCATGCGGAGGACCTGGACATGTATGTCCGGGAGTACCCGGCGGATTTCCTGTATGAGTTCGACTCGATCCAGGAGATCCAGAACATAGACGGCCTGTTCCTTGGCAACGTGAGCGGCCGGATCAACCGGAAGATCTGCGAGGTGCTTAAGTGCAGCGAGGAGGACATCCGCGACATCGTGATCCTGGAGAAGGGGCTGACCAATATCCTGTTCACGTTCGTGGTGCGGGGGGAGAGGTACATTTTCCGGTACCCCGGGGACAGCAGCGCGTTCTTCATTTACCGTAAGAACGAATGCGTCGCCCAGAAGCTGGCGGCGCAGGCCCACGCGGACGATACGTACGTATATATCGATGAGACCGGAGTCAAGATCTCAAGATACAGGGAGAACTGCATCGACCTGCACGGCATCTACTACCAGGATGTGGAACTGATGAAACGTGTGGCCCGGAAGATACGTGCGTTCCATGAGGCGGGGTATGGCCTGCCGGACCGGGAGGAGTACGACTACGACCCGGTCCGGCAGTGCGAGAGGCTGTTTAAGGAGGCGTCCAGGATGAAGGGTGACCTGTTCCGGATCTTCGGGAAGGAATGGGAGATGATCCGGAGGCTCCAGAAGTACGCGGACATGGACGGGGTCAGGCATACCATGTGCCATAACGACATCAACATCGACAACGTGCTCCTGACGGACACGACGCTGGACATCATAGAC
>CANPXW010000118.1 GCA_947587025.1 uncultured Oscillospiraceae bacterium | reverse complement strand
GTCGTGAAAGAGGGGGCCCGGGCCCGGGAGTATGAGGACGCGCTGCAGTGGCTGGTGGATGCCCGGCTGGTGCATAAGGTCTACCGCAGCGCCGCGCCCCGGCTGCCCATGTCGGCCTACGACGACCTGTCCGCGTTCAAGATATACATGGCAGACGTGGGCGTCCTGCGGCGGCTGGCCCAGCTGGCGCCGACCGCCTTTGGCGAGGGGAACCGGCTGTTCACGGAGTTTAAGGGCGCACTGACGGAAAACTTTGTGCTGCAAACACTCATCACCCAGTTCGAGGTCATGCCCCGGTATTGGAGCCAGGTCAACCCGCCCTATGAGGTGGACTTTCTGATCCAGCGGGAGAACGACATCTTCCCGGTGGAAGTCAAGTCCGAGGCCAACACCGCCAGCCGAAGCCTGCGGAAGTTCAAGGAACTGTTCCCGGAGGAAGTCAAGCTGCGCGTCCGATTCTCGTTGGACAACCTGAAGCTGGACGGCGACGTGCTGAATATCCCGCTGTTCATGGCGGATCAGACGGACAGGCTGATCGGGCTGGCGATACAGAGAGAAGAAAGGAATGAGGTAAAATGATCAGAACAGATATTATTTCGACTGTTGGAAGGGAGCACCTGACCAGCAATATTGAAAACGATGAATATAGCTACCCCAAAGCTTTTGCTGAAGCGTCCTTAACTTTCAAACCTATACAGAATAGTGCAGGTCGGAAATTTGAAAAGCTTGATATCAGATTCGTAAAGGATAATATTTCTGTTCTTATTGAAACAAAACAGAACTTTGTGAAAGCGGATGAAGAACAGCTATCTGCTTATGTTGAGTATGAAAAGGCTCTCACAGGGAACAAAATCATTGCCATACTTGCAAACACAGGCAATGATGATATCAAAGTATGGCGTGGTGTTGTTTCTGACAGTGATTTTTTGCCGAAAGAAACTGCGCTCCGCTCAATGGATGAGTATGTTGATTTCTATACTTCCAAAATCAACGATAAAGAAAAGGTGATGCAGAATACATACAAACTTAATGAAAAGCTTCACCGCTACAGTATCCCGGAGAAATTACGCAGCCAGTTTGTCGGGACCTGTCTTCTTGCGCTTAAAAACGGCTTGGACTACACTACTCCAACTTTGCGTCCAACGCAAATCCGCGCTCGCATCAAAGAGGTTCTGGAAGCCTTGCTTACCGACGATATCAACAAAGCAGAAAAACTTGTCCTCTTAAACCGAAACGTCCTTGATAATCAGTATGTGAGGGGATTAAGTATAGAAGCATTTAGAGATATATTAAAATACATTGAAGAAAATATTTTGCCTTTCATCAATGATAAAAGTACTTCAGGCCAAGACCTTCTGAACCTGTTTTTTGTAACTTTCAACAAATATGTCGGAAAGTCTGACAAAAACCAAGCGTTTACGCCAGATCATATTACCGACTTCATGGCAAAGATCACAGGTGTGAACAAGCATTCCATCGTACTTGACCCCTGTTGCGGCAGCGGTTCCTTTTTGGTCAGGGCTATGACGCAAGCATTGGATGATTGTGCAACCGCAGCTGAACAGGAAGGAGTAAAGAAACATCAGATCTTTGGCATTGAATTTGACGAAAACATTTACGGCCTTGCCACAACCAATATGTTGATCCACACCGATGGAAACTCAAATATCCGTCAGGGTAGTTGTTTCGCATTAACAGACTGGATCAAGGAAGCAAAACCAAATGTAGTACTAATGAACCCACCTTATAATGGACAACGCATCCACTTGGCGCCAAATTACGTAAAGACATGGGCAAAGGACAAAAAAGAAGACCCATCCAAAGGACTGTATTTTGTTAAATATATTGCCGACACATTAAACGAAATCAATCAACCGGCAAAACTTGCTGTATTGCTTCCTGTAGCTTGTGCGATTGGGACAAGCGGAGAAATCGCTCGGCTGAAAGGAGAAATTCTAAAGGAAAATACATTGGATGCGGTGTTTACACTGCCGAGTGATATTTTTCACCCCGGTGCAAGTGCTTCAGCTTGTTGTATGGTATTCAAAATCGGGACAAAGCATAGTGACGCATCTAATCCCGATACATTTTTCGGCTATTGCAGGGATGATGGATTTAAGAAGAAAAAGAATCTTGGGAGAGTAGAGCAAATCGATCCTTTGACCGGAAAAAGCAAGTGGTCTGAAATTGAAAATAGATGGATCGAATTATATAGAAATCGCACGGCTGAACCGGGAGCCTCAGCCACGCACAAAGTAACCGGCAGTGATGAATGGCTTTGCGAAGCGTATATGCAAACTGATTACTCAAAGCTCACGGAACAAGATTTTCAGCAGACGATAAATGATTACCTTGCTTATCTTGTCAAGGAGGGACGGGTACATGAATCTTGATACGGAAGCGTGGGGAAACTTTAGAATAGCAGACTTATTCCCTGTCTTACAAAATGGGAAAGCTAACCAAGGGATGCTAAGCGACGGGAACGAATGCTTTTATGTCGGGGCCAAGAAAGATGACAACGGCGTGATGCTCCATTGTGCTTATGATGCCGATCTGATACAGGCAGGAAATTGTATAATTTTTATCTGCAACGGACAAGGCTCTGTTGGTTTCGCAAATTATATGGATGTGGATTTCATTGGCACAACTGATATCGTGGCGGGTTATAATGAGAAACTGAATGTGTATAATGGCTTGTTTATTGCGACAGTGCTCTGTCAGGAGCGCCCAAAATATTCATTTGGCCGTAAATGGAAGACACATCTCAAAAATACCATAGTAAAGCTGCCGGAGACCAAGTGTGGTGAGCCGGACTGGGTGTTCATGGAGCAATATATCAAGTCTCTCAGCTATAAACCGCTATCTACAGCAAATATATCGAAATGCGAATCATGCCCGCTTGGTATTGAGAAATGGAAGCCCTTTAAGGTGAAGGAACTGTTTGAAGTCAGATATGGAATCAATATGGAACTTAATGCCTGCATTGAGGCAGAACCGCATGATAAGGACTCTATAAATTTTGTGGCTCGCACTGAATCCAACAATGGTGTCAGCGCCAGAGTAAAACCAGTAGAGGGAAAGGACCCGCAGGCGGCAGGGATAATCACCTGTGCAGGCGGAGGAAGTGTCCTCTCGACTTTTTTACAGGAAGAACCCTTCTATAGCGGCCGGGATTTGTATCTGCTCATTCCATTACAAGCTATGAGCAGGCTTGCCAAACTTTTTTGTATTACAGTCATAAAGGCAAATAAATACCGCTATAATTACGGCAGACAAGCAAACATAACGCTGCCTTCCTTAGAATTAATGCTGCCGGTGACGCGGGACGGAAAACCGGACTTCCAATTCATGGAAAGCTATATGAGGTCTTTGCCATATGGTGATCGGATATAAAAGAGAGATCATGAACAATATATGTTCTGCACTTTTCGCCGGATCATAAAAACCAATTTTTGTCGGCGCGGCATAAAATAATATTGCTGAAAAAATAAATGAGCGGCGCTGGATGCGCCGCTCGCTTCGTTATCGTTTATGGCTCAGTCGCAGACGGGATTATCCACGTTCACCTTGTCGGAGTCCTGGTAGGGGGCCAGGGTGGAGACCATCTTGATGGGCTGGTCGTAGGAATTCTTCACATAGTGGACTTCACCGGGCTCGATGTGGATGAGCTGGCCGGGGGTGAGGGTGTGCTTCACGCCGTCCACCACGATGTCCACCTTGCCCTCCAGGATGAAAAAGTCCTCCTCCATCACGTTATGGTAGTGGGCCTGAAAGTCCTCCCCGGGCAGGAAGCGCACCAGGGCGAAGTTCATCCGGGGCCCCTTCATCAGGTACTTGGGCCCGCTCTCGCCAAAGCGGTATTCCCGCTCGTTCTCGCTGATGATATACATAGGTATGTCCTCCTTCTTTGTCGTTACAGGCCGGGGGCGATCCACATGTTGCGGGTCAGTCCCTGGTCGCACAGAGCCAGCTGCGCGGGATATATCTTCCGCCAGGCGGCGTAGAGTTCGTCGTACACGGCTTTGTTGGCCGCGTTGGGCGTATAGGTGTGGTCCCACTTCACCGTCTTTTCCACCGCGTCTCCGATGGAACTATAAAGCCCCACGCCCACGCCGGCCAGGATGGCCGCGCCCAGGGCGGTGGCCTCCTTCACCACAGGCACCTTCACGGTCTTTCCCGTCACGTCCGCCACGATCTGGCTCCACAGGGCGCTCTTGGCGGCGCCGCCGGCGAAGATGAGTTCCTCCGGCTCGTTGCCCGTGGCCTCGCGCACCAGCTCGATGTGGCTGCGCAGGATGAGGGCGGTGTTCTCCAGGATGGCCCGGTAGAAGGTATATTTGTTGAACTTCTCCGGCTCCAGGAGGAAGTTGGTGAAGGTGGGGCTGGCGTGCTTCCAGTTGATGAAGTTCATGGTATCGCTGAAGCAGCACTGCATGCCATAGCTGCCGGCAGGGATATCCTTTGCCTTCTCGTTCATCAGGTCGTAGGTGTCCCGTCCCGTCTCGGCGGCCCGGGCCGCCTCCTCCTGGCAGAAGCCGTCCCGGAACCAGCGCATGACGAGACCGGGCTTGAAGGCCAGAGCCTCGTACTGCCACAGGTCCGGCACCGCGTGGCAGTTGACCCGCACCCGGCAGCCGGGGTCGGTCTTGCCGGAGGCGGTGTTGAACTCATACTGCCAGAAGCTGCCGCCGAACACGGCCGCCTGGC
>CANPXW010000117.1 GCA_947587025.1 uncultured Oscillospiraceae bacterium | reverse complement strand
CTGTTCATCGCCCAGATGCAGGACTACCTGGGCCTGGGGCCGGAGGCCCGGATGAACACCCCCGGCGTCGCCGCCGGCAACTGGCAGTGGCGCCTGCTCCCCGGCGCCGCCTCCCCCGCCCTGGCGGAGAAACTCCGCCGCTTCACCGCCCGCTACGGCCGGTGAGGGGCCGGAGGAACTGAAAAGAGATACAATGAACGCGCCCCCGGCGGACATCCGCCGGGGGCGCACTATGTTAAGTTGATCTCAGCGGGTCCCTCTCCTGCGGCACAGGACAGGCACGCTGACCGCGATACCGCCCAGGCACAGGGCCAGCAGTCCCAGCCACAGCCCGGGATGGCGATCGTCCCCGGTGTCGGGCGCGCCGCTGCTGCCGCTGCCGGAGCCGCCCACGGTGCCCTTGGTGTTGGTGAACGCCGCCGTGTCCTTGGTCAGCAGGCCGACCTCGCCCTTGTCTCCGGACTTGGTGACGGTGTAGCCATCGGCGTCCAACTCCTCCACGACGTACTTGGTCTTCTCCGGGATCCCGGTGATGGACACGCTCTGGCCATGGCGCAGGGTGAACTCGCCCACGCCGTCGGTGAATTCCACGTCGCCGTATTTCACAGTCTCCGGCTCGTTATCGCCGCCCTCCTCCGCCGCGGGAGCGGTCAGCGTCACGCGGAACTTGAAGTCCTTGCTCTTGTCGCCCTGGCTGCCCGCGACGGTCTTGGTGACCACCAGATCGCCCACTGGCTCGTGGACGTTCACATGGACCCGCAGGGTGATGCTCACGATAGCGTTGGGCTGGCGCACCTTGTCCGGGTGCGGGATATCGACTTTCACGATGATGTGGGAGTGCTGCAGTTCCAGGCCGGTGACGACAGCCTGCAGACCACCTTCCACCTGTTTCACGGTGATGAACTGCCCGCCGTCCACGGAGAAGCTGACGGTCTCGAACTCATAGCCCTCGGTCAGCTTCACCAGCATATCCACCGGGCGGTCCAGGAAGGCGTCGATGGTCTCCTTCTCGTTGACGGTCAGGGCCGGTTCGGCGGGGCATTGCACGGTGCTGCCCTCATGCATCTCGCTCGTGATGATCTTCACCGTCAGCTCGGCGGCAGCATCGCCCAGCGCGTCCTCGTCCAGGCCGACGATCATCGTCCCATTGCTCACATCGGCCTGCGTAACGGCCGCATCGTCGCTCACGGCTCTGCCGTTGCTGTCATAGAACACGATGACATCCCCGGCCTTCAGGCCGCTGGCCGCTACATCCACCACCGCGTAATCCACAAAGCCCTGGTCGTCCGGCAGGTTGAAGACCTGGGCGCTCACCGTCCGGTCATCCGGCGTCAGTTTGATCGTGACCGTCCCAGTCACGGCGGCATAGTTCTCGTTCGCCGGTGTGAACGTCCAGTTGTAGGTTCCGGCCTGCTCCACGCTTCCCGTCTCGGTCCAGCTGTATGTGCCGTTCAACAATTCGCCGTCCACGCCGGTGGGCAGGCCCAGCATATTCCCACCGATCGACGAGAGCAGTGTGCCCTGGGGCACTTCCAGTTCCTTTTTCACCAGATCGGTCGTGGGCGTTGCCCGGGTGATGGTCAGGCTGGCCGTCACGATATTCGGGGCATATTTATCCGTATATTCGCTGGCTGCGCCGTCCGCGAAGTCCGCCTTAACGGTCACATCATAGGCGCCCACGTTCACAGGCTCACCCGGCAGCGCCGTGCCATTTTTTGGCGTATAGGTATATGTCAGATCGATGGCCACGCCTTTAAGGCCCACCGTCGCCTTCAATCCATGGGCCTTGCCGTCATAGGGGACGGAGGCGGACTCCACCGACAGGGGGATAGGCTGCTTCTCCACCAGCATTATCTCCACCTCGCCGGTGATGGAGGTGGCGTCGTCGGCAAAGGCATAATGCTTCTGTGCCTCGTCGGAAAGCGTGAATCGCCACTGCTTGGAGGCCTTATATTCATTCGGCAGCACCGTGTCGCCGCTGTCCACCCAGCTGAACGTGCCCTCCACGGCCCAGCCGGCATAGGGGTTGACGAACTCGCCGTTGAGGGACACATCGCCCAGATTACCGCCTTGCTTGCCCTCTCCGGCGCTGATGCTCAACTTCTGCGGTACAGCCTTGACGACGGACATGGCGTCCTTCAAAGTGGTACTCGTCGCCTGGTGCATACCATTGTTTGCCAGGGTGTAGTTGCCCCGCGCCAGGGATACCAGGACATCATATTTGCCCACTTCGGCCGTGGATCCCGTTCCCTGGCTGCTGAAAGAGACCGCCAGTTTCTCCGGGCCGTCCCCCTTCGCCAGGCCACTAACGTTGAACTGCTCCACGCCCAGCGCCATATCCCCGCCGTATGCCTTCTCGATGGAATTCGGCGTGATGGTGATGGTCTTCGGGCTGATCATCGCTGTGTCGTGGTAGGTCAGATTGGCAGGCAGCTGGTAGTTTTCCGCCGCCGTGCCGCCGATCGTGCTGTCTACGGTGATGGTCACATTTCGGCTGCCCGCGTTGGGATCGTCGAATTTGCCCGAGGCGGTGATGCTCACATCCTCGTTTCGGAGCGCCCTGTTGCTGATATACACATTCAAACGGTCAGCGGGAACATCCGTCGTACCGTCATAGGTCTTTCCGTAGAGCGCATAGCTGACCTTGATGACACGCGGCTTGATGGTAAGGGACTTGGTGGTATTGCCGGGGGCGTACTCGCTGTTCCCCTCCATGGTGGCGTGTACGATGTACTTCCCTGCGTCCACAGGGGGCTTATCCGTCCATTTCTCCGTCTCGCTCTCAAGCGTTCCTTCGGGGGCATATTTGACCGTGATGGCTCCATCCTGGCCGGCGGGCCGGTTGGACTTGAACACCATGGGGTGTTCCTTGCCGTCATACTCAAACTCGTCCAACTGCGTGTCCACCACCGTGAGCGTGGTCGCCGTCTTCTCGCTCACCACCACATCGGTCTTGCCCTGCGCGACCTCATAGTTGGCGGCGTTCGCCGGGGTGAATTTCCAGTTATGCTGGAACGTCCCCTCGGTATTCAGCACCGTCTCCTTGGAGTCCTTCCACTCCAGCGTACCTTCAACAGCCGCGTCCGTATACGGGTTGGTGAACGTGCCGGACAGGCTGGAGTCGGCCAGCGTCTGGCCCACTTTCACGCCTGTGGCGCTGGGCGCGCCCGACGGCGTGGCTTTGATCACTTTCACGGTGCCTTTCACGGTCACGTCGTAATTCTGGCTTTCGGTGGCCTTGATCTCATAGCCGGTATTCACACTGGCGCTGGCGGCAAAGCCGTCGCTGTACAGGCTCACGCCCAAGCTTTCAAATGGGATCTCCGGCTCGACCGTCACCTTCCCCTGACTGATCAGGATATCCTGGCTCAGCGTCTGGCCGTACACCTTTTCGGCGCCTGTTATCGTCACAGTGACCGGGGAGAGCCCTTTGGTCACCCGGAGGTTCAAATATATGATCAAGAACGCACGGGAACTGGTCTTGGAACTGTACGTGAGCCGCAACTCCCGGGTGTAGCTGCCCACAGGCAGGTCCGTGTCTGACGTAATGGTGAGCGTACACGTCCTGCCAACTTTGAGTTCCTCCTCTCTAAGTTCGGCCTGGAAACCGCTCCCCTCCACCAGCTGCGATATGTTCGTTATATCCTGGTTCCCTTCGTTCGTCAGCGTCAACTCCAATTGGGACTGATCTCCAAATTTGACCTCGTCCAAAGCCACACTGCCGCCCTGTCCGATCGCCTGGCCGTCCTTCTTGACGGTGAGGAGCGTTACGCTCTTCACGCCATATTGGGCGTAGACCTCCGTTGTCGTTTCGGAGGCCGAGGTGACGTTCTTTCCCTCCTTGTCCGTCCAGCCCAGGCGGCTGTGTCCATCCTGGCTGTTCCTGCTGTCGGGAACGGCAAACTGGCTGAAAGAGGCATATGCCACGCCGTAACCCACATACGGTGCCGAACTGCCGCCGTCAAATTTGCCGTCGCTTTCACTTCCTCCGGACGGGTACGGATAGAACTTGACCGCGAAAAGTTTAAAGGTCTTTTCGATCGTCTCCCCGTCCTTCTCGATCTTCAGGGTATAGTCCCCCTCCTCGGTCAGCCTGTCTTGAAGGCTCCACCAGGCCACCGCCAGGGTACTGCTATATCCCTTGTCGTTCCCCAGGTCGATCTCATTCCCTGTCGGCCCCGTCAGCGTGACGGTGGCGCCGTCCAAGGTCTTCTTGAATGTGGTAGCAGAGGCCGCGGACGCATAAAGCCTTATGACTTTCTCTTTATCGTTGGGGGCATAGGAAGCCATCTTCTCATAATAGCCTGCCCTCAAGTCGTCCGCGGTGAAGGGGAAAACCGCCGCGATGGGCGCGATGGGGCTTCCCTCGCCCAGCGACAGCGTCATCGCCTTCGGCTCACCGGCGGGCTCCTCTTCAGCGTCTACCCCCCCGTCTTCCACAGGTGCCTCTGTGGCGGCAGGCTCTTCCGTCGCCTCGGGCACTTCCGTGGCGGCAGGTTCGCCCGTCGCTTCGGGTTCGACCGTGGCAGCAGGCTCCTCCGTAGAGGCTGGTTCCTCTGTCGCTTCGGGTCCCTCCGACGGCTCCGGCTCGCCTGTGGCCTCCGGCTCTGCCGACGGGGCAGGCTCCGCCGACGGGGCCGCGGTCTGGACCGCATCGTCTGCCTCCTCCCGCGTCATCATGCCCGTCCCCAGGGACATGAGCATGATCATCGCCAGCACCAGCGAAAGAACTCTCTTTTTC
>CANPXW010000116.1 GCA_947587025.1 uncultured Oscillospiraceae bacterium | reverse complement strand
CCGGCAAGATCGTGGGCGTGCAGACCGCCACCTCCGCCTATGACATGCTCAACGACGAGGAGGGCCAGAAGGCCCTGATGGACACCTTCGCCAGCCTGGAGGTCTATGAGACCTACACCGTGGCCTTCAACGACCTGAAGGCCGGCGCCATCGACGCCATCGCCATCGACGTGACCTCCGGCCAGTACCTCATGGGCAACGAGCCCGGCTACAAGTTCCTGGACGATGTCCTGGGCTCCGAGCAGTACGCCATCGGCTTCCGTCAGGAGGACACCGAGCTCTGCGAGCAGGTCAACGAGGCCCTGGAGGCCCTGGCCGCCGACGGCACCTTTGACGAGATCGGCCAGAAGTACCCCGAGATCTACGACTTCCTCACCCTCAACAAGACCGCTGACGAGGCCGCCGACGAGGCCGCCGAGTAAACAAGCGCACATCTTCTATATCCGATTGGGCCGCTGAAAAGCGACCCAATTCGGGTTTACTAAGACCATTCATCAGGAGACTTATATGAGCTTTACCACCATGCTGACCACCATGCTCCCCGGCGTCGGGCGCACGTGCCTGCTGTTCATCCTGACAGCGGTATTGAGCCTGATCCTGGGCATATTCGTGATGTTCCTGCGCCAGTCGCGCATCAAGCCGGTGGCTGCCGTCACCAAGATATACATATCCGTCATGCGGGGCACGCCGCTGATGCTCCAGCTGCTGGTGTGGTATTTCGGCCCCTTCTACCTCTTCGGCTGGTCCATCCGGGGCTACCGCTTCACAGCCATCCTGCTGGGCTTCGTGTTCAACTACGCCGCCTACTTCGCCGAGATATACCGCTCCGGCATGGGCTCCGTCCCCGTGGGCCAGAACGAGGCGGCCCAGGTGCTGGGCTACTCCAAGGGACAGGCCTTCATCAAGATCATCCTGCCTCAGGTGGTCAAGCGCATCCTGCCTGCGGTCACGAACGAGGTCATCACCCTGGTGAAGGACACCTCCCTGGCCTTTGCCCTGGCCTATCAGGACGTGTTCTCCCTGGCCAAGCAGATATCGGCCTCCCAGACCTCCTTCATGCCCTTTCTCATCGCTGGCATCTTCTACTACATCATGAACTACGCGGTGGCTTTTGCCATGGACCGGTGCGAGAAGGCCCTGTCCTACTACACCATCTGAGGAGGACGAGGCTGTGACATTGCTGGAAATGAAGGGCATCCACAAGTCCTTTGGGGACCTGGAGGTGCTCAAGGGCGTGGACCTCACGGTAGAGAAGGGCCACGTGGTATCGGTCATCGGCCCCTCCGGCGGCGGCAAGTCCACCCTGCTGCGGTGCGCCACCCTGCTGGAGACCGTGGACGCCGGGTCCATCGCCTACAGCGGCGAGTACGCCGTCACCATGGAGAACGGCCGGGCGGTGTACGCCTCCCCGGCGGCGCTGAAGTCCGTGCGGCGCCGGTTCGGGCTGGTGTTCCAAAACTTCAACCTCTTCCCCCACTGGTCTGTGCTGCGAAACGTCATGGACGCGCCGGTGAGCGTGCTGAAGCTGCCCAAGGCCGAGGCCAGGGACCGGGCCATGGGCTTTCTGGAGAAGATGGGCCTGGCGGACAAGGCGGACGCCTATCCCTGCCAGCTGTCCGGCGGACAGCAGCAGCGGGTGTCCATCGCCCGGGCATTGGCCCTGGACCCGGAGATCCTCTTTTTCGACGAGCCCACCAGCGCCCTGGACCCGGAGCTGACCGTGGAGGTGCTGCGGGTCATCCGCTCCCTGGCGGAGGAACACATGACCATGGTGGTGGTGACCCACGAGATGAGCTTCGCCGCCAAGGTCTCCGACCACGTGGCCTTCATGGACGGGGGCGTGGTGGTGGAGTCCGGCCCCGCCGCCCAGGTCATCAGCGCCCCCACCCAGGAGCGGACGCGGAAGTTCTTGGAGGGCTTCAACCAGCTATGAGCGCCCTCCGGTTCGTGAAAACTGACCCCACCCAGAACATGACCGTGCTGGTGCGGGACGCCGTGCCCCGGGAGCGCCAGGCGGCGGTGGCCGCCCGGCTCATGGCCCCGGACGGCGTGGGCGCGGAACAGGTGGGCTTTATCGAGCCCGCCGCCCCCGGCTCCGGTGCCGCCGCCCGGCTGCAGATGATGGGCGGGGAATTCTGCGGCAACGCCGCCATGAGCCTCGCCGCCGTGCTGCTGTGGGATGCGGGCCGCACAGCCGGGGACGTGACACTGGAGGTGTCCGGCTGCGGTGCCCCGGTGACCTGCCGCATGGCCACCCTGAGCGAAAACGCCATGACCGGCACAGTGGACATGCCCCTGCCGGAGCGGACAAGCGCGGTATGCGGCTATCCCGCGGTATTCCTGCCGGGCATCGTCCACATCATCGCCCCGGCGGCGGACTTTTCCGGCACGGCCCAGGCGGAGGCCTTCCTGCGCCGGGCCGCGGCGGAACTGGACGCCCCCTGCGCGGGGCTTCTGATGTTCGACAGGGACGCCATGGCCCTGACCCCCTGCGTATACGTCCGGGCCACGGACAGCGCCGTCTGGGAGCGGGGCTGCGCCAGCGGCACGGCGGTCTTGGGGGCGTATCTGGCCCTGACGGAGGGCCGGGTCGAGGCAGCCCTGTGTCTCCCCGGCGGGACCATGACCGCCCGGGCGCATTTGGAGGATGAACGGCTCACATCCCTCTCCGTCACCGGCGCCGTGCGCCGGGTCTGCGAGGGCGTCGCCTGGATAGAGGCTTGATTTCCCGCCCGGTATCAAGTAAAATAGTGACTGCGCCATCCGGCGCGGTCACTTTTGCTTTGGAGGACGAGCCATGAAAAAGCTCCGGGCGTTCGCCTCTGTCATGATATGTCTCTGCCTGCTCTTCCCCGTGTCCGCCTGCTCCGGCGGCTCCGGCTACCGGATCGTGGACACCTACACCCAGGAGGGCAGCTTCGTCATCGGCTTCCGCCGGGGGGACCGGCTGCGGGACTACGTCACCGCCGCCCTGGGGGAGCTGGCCGCCAACGACACCCTGCGCGTCACCGCCACCAGCTGGTTCGGCGAGGACCTGACCAGCGTGAAGGACGACGAAGGCGCCATGGACGAGCTCTGGGAGGGCATGGAGCGCCGCCAGGTCATCGTGGGCGTGGACCCCACCAACATGCCCATGAGCTACATGGACGTGGCCGGGATGTACAAGGGCTTCGACGTGGACCTGGCCAACTACATCTGCGGCTATCTGGGCTTCAGCATGGCGGTGTACCCCATCGACATCGCCAACGCGGACGTGGAGCTGAACAGCGGCAACATCGACATGGCCATGGGCGTACCTCAGAGCGACATGGTGTCCGAGCTGGACTACTCCCCCTCCTACCTCTCCAGCCAGTACGTGCTGGTGACCCGCACCGCCGGGCACATCCGCCGCAAGAGCGCCCTGAAGGGCAAGACCCTGGGCGTGGCGGTGACGGACCTGGACGTGCTGCAGCAGGACGAGAAGTTCGTGAAAAACCTGGGCAGCGTCATCTACCAGACCAACACGGACGGCCTTTTCCAGGCGCTGATGAACGGCGAGGTGGACGGCATCCTGGTCTCCAGCGTCGTCGCCGCGTATTACATGAAATAACGGACAGACATAGCAATACCCCCGGGCGGCGACGCGCCCGGGGGCTGTTTTGCGTTCTCTGGCAGATTTGGACGACCGCCGCGCCCTTGCTCCCCTTGGGGGGAGCCAAAGTCACCGCCAGACCGAAGCGGTAGATTGTCAAGCAAGTGCAACACAAAAAACTTCGGCAGGGGAACGCCAGCCGAGACATTTTCTGGGACGGGTGTTGAGCAGCTGCTCCACTCTCGCAATGTCATCTTCTGTGACCGTCCTGAAATCATAGCCCTTCGGAAAGAAAAATCGTATCAGATCGTTCGTGTTCTCATTCGTGCCTCGCTGCCACGGCTTGTGCGGCTCCGCAAAGTATACCGGCGCTTGCAGTGCCGCTTCCAGCTCCCGAAACTGTGCAAACTCGGACCCGTTGTCCAGGCTGACGCTCTTTACTGGAAGACTGGCCAGACACTGCTCTATTACCCGCCTGGTATCCTCTGCCGTCCTCTGTCTCAACAGGCCTATACGCACATACCGGCTCGTCCTGTCCACCAGCGTCACCAACAGCCCTTTCCCTATGCCGCCGTATACCGTGTCTCCTTCCCAGTCTCCGACCCATGTTCGCCGCCGTATCTCCTCCGGCCACTCCGGGATCGTCCTCTCCGGCTGGATGCTGTTGTAGCTGCTGTCCCGGCGCACATACTTCTTCCCACGCCGCCGCAGGTGCTTCTTCGCCGTGATCTGCGGGAACTTCCCCTGGCGGATGTACCGGTAGATCGTGGTGACGCTGAGTCTCTTTTCCTCCGGGTGCTCCATATGCCACCGGCCGCATATCTGCTCCGGCGACCACCATTGGGAAAGCCCTCGCACGATGAACGCCCACGCTTCTGTCTCCGGTTTCAAGGCTGCCCGTACCTGTTCCCGCCGGCGGCGGATGTACAGGTTCTGCGCCCGCCAGTGGTTGTACCAATACGGGTTGTCTACGGTCTTGTGCGGCTTGTATTTGGCCCGGTTTCGCCGGACCTCCCGGCTGACGCTGGAGGGGCTGCGTTCCAGTACCGCGGCGGCTTTTCTGAGGCTGTAGCCCTCAGACAAAAGTTTTTGTAGATATTTTCTTTCCTCTAGTGTAAAATGTGTGTAGGACGACATAGCTCTTTCTCCTGTAAATGTTGGTTTAGTCGCTTACATTTTACACGATTTGGGCTATGTTGTCTCTTTTTT
>CANPXW010000115.1 GCA_947587025.1 uncultured Oscillospiraceae bacterium | reverse complement strand
GGTTTATCTTTTCTACTCATAGGCATAGCCTTTTTTGTACCACGGGCATAGCCCGTGGTTGTCGGTTTCCAAAAAACGACAGCGTCCCGTTCGGGGCGCTGTGGATTTATGGCGCGTTTTATGTTATACTTGCCCTGACCACTGGCTGCAGGACATACACGGCTATCCGGAGGGACTATGAACATACAGATATTCGGCAAGAACAAGTGCTTTGACACGAAAAAGGCGCAGCGGTACTTCAAGGAGCGGCGGATAAAGTTCCAGTATGTGGACGTGCAGCGCTTCGGCATGAGCCGGGGGGAGCTGACCAGCGTGAAGAACGCGGTGGGGCTGGCCGCCATGAGCGACGCGCCGGAGGTGGGCTACCTGGCCTACGACGAGGACAAGCTGGAAAAGCTCTTTGAGCAGCCGGAGCTGCTGAAAACGCCCATCGTGCGCAACGGCAGACAGGCTACGGTGGGCTACTGCCCGGACGTGTGGAAGAGCTGGGAGGACGCGTGATGGATATTTTCGTTTACGGCAGCGGCGCCTGGGGCACGGCGCTGGCCATCCTGCTGGCCGGCAACGGCCACGATGTGACCCTATGGACCCACGATCCGGAGAAGGCGTCCGCCATGGCCCGCACCCGCAAAAACCTGGCGCTGGCAGGGGTGGCTCTGCCCAAGGGGATCGCCGTGACCAGCGACCCGGCCGGGGCAGAGAGGGCGCAGCTGGTGCTGTTCGCCTCGCCCTCCAACATCCTGCGCCGCACGGCAAAGACCGCCGCGCCCCATATCCGGCCCGGTACCGTGCTGGTATCCGCCACCAAGGGCATCGAGGCGGGAACCGGTCTGCGCATGAGCCAGATCCTCACCGGTGAGGTGGCGAAGGAGTGCCCGGTGGCGGTGCTGTCCGGGCCTTCCCATGCCGAGGAGGTGTCCCGGCACATGGCCACGGGCTGCGTGGCCGCCTGCGAGGACAAGGCCACGGCGGAGCTGGTGCAGGGCGCGTTCATGAGCGATATGTTCCGGGTCTACGTCAACCAGGACGTGGTGGGCGTGGAGCTGTGCGGGGCGGCGAAGAACGTGGTGGCCATCGGCTGCGGCGTGGTGGACGGGCTGGCCCTGGGGGACAACGCCAAGGCCCTTTACATGACCCGGGCCATGGCGGAGCTGGCGGTGCTGTGCCAGAAGGCCGGGGGAGAGAGGAGCACATGTTCCGGCCTGGCGGGCATGGGGGACATGATCGTCACCTGTCTTTCCGACCACTCCCGGAACCGCCGCGCCGGGCTGCTCATCGGCCGGGGCGCGCCGGTGGCGCTGGCCCTGCGGGAGGTGGGCGCCGTGGTGGAGGGCTATTACGCCGCCGAGAGCGTGTGCCAGCTGGCCGACCGGCTGGGCGTGGAGCTGCCCATCTGCCGGAGCGTCTACGGCATCCTGTACCAGGAGCTGGACCCGGCCAAGGTGGCGCGTTCGCTGATGGGCCGGGACCGGCGCAGCGAGTTCGACTACCGCTGGGACGGGAAATAAAACGTCCCCGGCGGCCTGAGAGCTGCCGGGGAACCGATATACGGCAAAGGAAAGCGGCGCTGCCGGTTGGCAGCGCCGCGATGTTTTTTACACGAAGTTCAGGGCCAGGGTCAGCAGAACGAACACGATGGCCACCCACTTGGTCATCTTCGCCAGCTTGGCGTCCCAGGTCTTGGCCTTGCTCTTGGTCATAAAGGTATCCGCGCCGCCGGCGATGGCGCCGGACAGGCCGGAGCGCTTACCGCTCTGGAAGAGGATGACGATGATCAGGAAGAGGCAGGCGATCAGGTCCAGTATAGAAAGCGCGATAGTCATGGCAATACACCCTTCATATGAATTCAATAAATGTGCTTCAAAAATCGCTTGATTACTATACCATACCTGGCCCGTGAAATCAAGGCTTTTTTCTCCGGTTTTCCCAAAAATCCGAACGATACGCTTGTGGAGGACCGGCGGTGTGCGCTATAATTATAATATGTATCGGACGCGCGGCCACAGGACCGGCTTGTATCCTGGCCGTATATGGCTCGATATTTCCACGGCGCGGCCGGGTTGTTACCTGACTATATGCGGAAAATGTTGGATATTTATCCGTTTTAGCCAGTTTTGCCCCAAATCGGAGTGAATATTTTACGCAAACTTCCAAAATCAAAATGAAAGCTATACACGTATTCATTTCAGCTGGGCTGGGCTGACGCCGAAGCATTCCCGGAAGGCGCGGAAAAAAGTGGAGTATTCCTCGAAGCCGCTCTCGGCAGCCGCCTTGTTCACGCTCACGCCCCGGCGGATGAGCTGGGCCGCGTACAGCAGACGCCGCTGGCGCACATAGGCGTGCACGGTGGAGCCGGTCTGGGCCTTGAACAGGCGCATGAAGTGGTATTTGCTCAGATACACCCGCTCCGCCAGCGCCTCCACCGTCAGCTCCCGGCCCAGGTTCTCATTGATATAGGAGAGGGTGTCGGCGATCTTGGGGTCGTATTGGGCCCCGGAGCCCTCGGAGACGTCCCCCGCGCCACGGCCCAGACGGTTGATGTGGATGAGCAGCTGCACCACCAGCGTGTCCCGCAGGGCCTGCGCGCCGAAGCCCTCGTCTCCGTCGGCCCGGTCCAGCGCGCCGATGATGCCGTCCAGGACCTGCCGCTGGTCCTCATCGGGGGCGAGCAGATACCGCCCCTGCTTGTCGGCCGCGTCGAAGCAGTCCATCAGCCCCGCCGCAGGCATGGCCCGCTCCATGAACTGCCGGTCCAGATACAGGATCACCCGCTCGTAGGGCTGGCTCTGGTCGATGAGGGCCTTGTGTATCACGTGGTGGCCGATGAGCAGCACGTCCCAGGGCCGCAGAGCGTAGGTCATCCGCTCCACCATATAGTCCACCCGCCCGGACAGCAGGATGACCACCTTGTCGAAGTCGTGGAAGTGGAAGTCCCGCTCCTGGCCGGCGGTGTCCCGCAGATGGAAGAAGTGGTAGTTTTCCCGCAGATAGCCCTCCCGGCTGTAGCTGCCCTCGTTTCGCATAGGCGCCTCCCTGATAGGAATAGGACCATCTTACAGCATCATTTGCAATATTTCAAGCGAAATATGCCGGGGGCCTTGCATATCGGGGAAATGGCGGCGCGCGGACGCCGTCCGGACACAGCATTTTGGGCCTGTTGAAAATTTTTTTGAAAAAATTTTTTGTCAGAGCTTCCGGCGGATACGTTTTAAATATTACAAAAAATTACGATTTTTCCAGTGTTTTCAAGGGTTTGCGGGTTTTGCGGTCATTTACAAAATATTGGAACCATGGGTGTTGACAGACACAAGATGTTGTGCTAGTATAGCTTTCACCGACGTTATGTAACCGCATGCGGCTCCAGGAGCCGAGGGGAAGGGGATAAGGGAAATGAAGATCATCAAGAGAAACGGTTCGGAGGTTGCCTTCGACATCACAAAGATCATCAACGCCATCACCAAGGCCAACGACGTGGTGGACGAGGAGCTGCGCATGACCGCCACCCAGATCCGCCGCATCGCCGACGCGGTGGAGATGAGCTGCGTGGAGCTGGGCCGCTCGCCCTCCGTGGAGGAGATCCAGGACATGGTGGAGCTGCAGATCATGGCCCACGGCGCCTACGAGGTGGCCAAGCGGTACATCACCTACCGCTACACCCGGTCCCTGAACCGCCAGGCGAACACCACCGACAACAAGATCCTGACGCTCATCGAGTGCAACAACGAGGAGGCCAAGCAGGAGAACTCCAACAAGAACCCGGTGGTCAACTCCACCCAGCGCGACTATATGGCCGGCGAGGTCAGCCGGGACATCACCAGCCGCATCCTGCTGCCCCACGACATCGTGGAGGCCCACGAGGAGGGCATCATCCACTTCCACGACACCGACTATTACGCCCAGCACATGCACAACTGCGACCTGGTGAACCTGGAGGATATGCTGCAAAACGGCACTGTCATCACCGACACCCTGATCGAGCGGCCCCACAGCTTCGCCACCGCCTGCAACATCGCCACCCAGATCGTGGCCCAGGTGGCCTCCAACCAGTACGGCGGCCAGTCCATCTCTCTGGCCCATCTGGCTCCCTTCGTCCAGGTCAGCCGGGAGAAGATACGCGCCATCGTCCGGGACGAGATCAGCACCCTGGGCGTGGTCCCCACCTCCGATCAGGTGGACCAGATCGTGGAAAAGCGCCTGCGGGAGGAGATACGCCGTGGCGTGCAGACCATCCAGTACCAAGTGGTCACGCTGCTGACCACCAATGGACAGGCCCCCTTCGTCACCGTGTTCATGTACCTGAACGAGGCCAAGAACGAGCAGGAAAAGCGCGATTTGGCCATCATCATCGAGGAGACGCTCCTGCAGCGCTATGAGGGCGTGAAGAACGAGCAGGGCATCTGGGTGACCCCCGCGTTCCCCAAGCTCATCTACGTGCTGGAGGAGGACAACGTGGACGAGGGCACGCCCTACTACTACCTGACCGAGCTGGCGGCCAAGTGCACCGCCAAGCGGATGGTGCCCGACTACATCTCCGAGAAGAAGATGCTGGAGCTGAAGGGCGACGTGTACACCTGCATGGGCTGCCGTAGCTTCTTGACCCCGGACCGGTTCACCGACGCGGGCATCGGCAACATCGCCAACGCCGGCAACTACGAGCCGGGCAAGCACAAGTATTACGGCCGGTTCAACCAGGGCGTGGTCACCATCAATCTGCCCGACGTGGCCCTCAGCTCCGGCGGCAACCTGGAGAAGTTCTGGAAGATATTCGACGAGCGGCTGGAGCTGTGCCACCGGGCGCTGATGTGCCG
>CANPXW010000114.1 GCA_947587025.1 uncultured Oscillospiraceae bacterium | reverse complement strand
TTGTTCTCGTATAGCTTGTTGTAGTCCGCCAGCAGGGAGGCATAGCCGGGGCGCAGCTGGCCGATGGCGTTGTCCATGAGCCGGCGGCGCACCGCCGCGCCCTGTTTGACCAGCTCCAGCTCGTCCGGGGAGAAGAGCACCGCCGTCATCGTCCCCGCCAGGGAGGCGGAGGTCTTCTTTGCCCCGTTGACGGTCACCTGCCGCCGCTGGCCCTTTCGGAACAGCAGCCGCACGGTCTGGGTCCGGCCGCCGGACTCCACGTCCGCCAGCACGCTGGCCCAGTCGCAGCCGAAGCCGATCAGCTCCTTGTCGAACCGGGTGCGGAAGCTGTGGGCCCCGGTGAGCAGAAACACCGCCTCCAGCAGATTGGTCTTGCCCTGGGCGTTGGGCCCGCATATCACGTTCACCGCCGGCCCGAAGGCGACCGTCTCCTCGTCATAGTTGCGGAAGCCGGACAGGGCGATGCGCTCTATCCTCATGCGCCGGCCTTCAGCCGGACGGGCAGCACCATGTAGGAGAAGCTGTCGGAGCCGTCCGCCGGCACGATGACGCAGGGGGAGGAGGCGTTGTTGAAGCACAGCTTCAGATCGTCCGCCGGCGCGGCCTTGAGCGCGTCCAGCAGATAGCGGTTGTTGAAGCCTATCTCCAGCGAGGCCTCTCCGTCCGTCTTTACCGGGCACTGGTCCTTGGCCTGGCTGATGCCGGTGCGGCAGGTGATGGTGATGCGGTCCGCTTCCAGCTTTAGGCGCAGCGCGTCCTTGGTCCGCTCGTCCACGATGATAGCCACGCGGCTGACCGCCTGCACCAGCTCCTCCTTATCCGCATCCGCCGTGAGGGCGAACTGGGAGGGGATGGAGCGGCTGTAGTTGAGAAATTCTCCCTCCAGCCGCCGGGACACCAGCACCGTATCTCCCACCACAAAGGAGATGTGCTTGGCGCCAACGGTGATGGAGACCTTTTCGTCCGTGTCGCCGCAGAGCTTTTCCAGATCGTTCAGCGTGGCTCCCGGCACGATGAAGGAGCAGTCCTCCACGTCGCCGGCGTCCACCTTCTCCCGCCGCAGGGCCAGCCGGTATCCGTCCACAGCCACCACGGTGAGGGTATCGCCCTTGACCTCGAACAGCTCGCCGGTGTATACAGGGCGGCTCTCGTTGTCACTGACGGCGAACACGGTCTGGCGGATCATCCTGCTGAGGATGTTCTGGGGCAGGGCGATGGCGTTCTCCTTGTCCACGGTGGGAAGCTCGGGGTAATCGCCGCTGTCGGTGCCCACGGTGGTGAAGTGGGAGTCCCCGCACTCGATGCGGGTACTGAGCCCATCCTCCACACTGACGGTGACGATGCCGCCGGGCAGGCTGCGGACGATGTCGTTCAGAAACCGGGCTCCCAGCACGATGGAGCCGGGCTCGGCCACATCCGCCGGGATGGTGGTGTATATGCCCTTTTTCAGATCGTAGCCCGTCACGCGCACATCCGTGCCGGCCTGTATCAGCAGGCCTTCCAGGGTGGGCAGAGGGCTCTTTGCCGCCGCGCAGCGGCCCGCCGTGGCTGCCGCCGCCTGCAGCAGGGACTTCTCACAGGAAAATTTCATGTTTCTCCTCCTTATAGAAAGCAAGCAAGCATAATATTTAGTAGTTATAGTAGTACTTGTGGAAACTGTGGAAAGGGGCAAAAAAGCCCGGTATCGTGGGAAATTTTATGTGGAAGAAAATGTGGAAAGCAAAAAAGGTTATCCACAAAAACTAGAATGAAAAATTTTTCAACAGTTGTTGATATAACAATCCACAGCCGATTGTGGAAAAATCACTGATTTCTGGCGTTGACGTTGGAGGATATGTCCCGCACGGCCGCCGCAGTGTCCGGGTCGGTCTTGATAAGGTCCTCCACCTTGCGGATGGAGGAGAGTACCGTGGAGTGGTTGCGGTTTTCAAACTGCTCGCCGATGTCCACCAGGGACAGGTTGGTCAGGCTGCGGATGAGGTACATGGCCACCTGCCGGGCCATGGCGGTGTTCTTGGAGCGGCGCTGGCCCCGGATGTCCTCCTCCGGGATGCCGTAGTAGCGGCTGGTCTCCGCCACGATGGCCTCCGGCGTGGGGATGTATACGCCAACGCGTATCACGTCCTTGATGGCCCGGCGGACGCTGGAGATGGAGATGGTGTCGTCCAGCATGTCCCGGTAGGCGGTGAGCCGGTGCACCACGCCCTCTATCTGGCGGATGTTGGAGGTGATGTTGGTGGCTATGTACTCCACGATCTCGTCGGTGAGGATGAGCCCCAGGCCCTGGGCCTTGTTGTGGGTGATGGCCATGCGGGTCTCCAGGTCCGGCGGCTGGATGTCCGCCATCAGGCCTCCCTCGAAGCGGGTGCGCAGCCGGTCCTCCAGCTTGACCATGTCTAGGGGCGGCCGGTCGGAGGTTATAACGATCTGGTGGCCGGACTCGTAGATGTCGTTGAAGGTGTGGAAGAACTCCTCCTGCACCCCCAGCTTGCCGGCGATGAACTGGATGTCGTCCACCAAAAACAGGTCCACGTTCCGGTACTTGCGGCGAAACTCCTCCTGGGTGCCCTCCCGCAGGGAGGTGACCATCTGGTTGGTGAACTCGTCGCCCTTTACGTAGCCGATCTTCGCCGAGGGGTCCCGCTCCCGGATGGAGTGGCCGATGGCCAGCAGCAGATGGGTCTTGCCCAGGCCGGAGTTGCCATACAGGAACAGGGGGTTATATACCTTTCCGGGGTTGTCCGCCACGGCGATGGCGGCGGCGTGGGCGAACTTGTTGGACTGGCCCACGATGAACCGGTCGAAGGTGTAGGCGGCGGCCTCGGGCAGGGTGTCGTCCGGCTCGTCCTGGTGGTAGTCCTCCAGTTCGTCGGCGGTGAGCACCAGCAGATCGAACTCGCAGCTGAACAGGTCGCTCATGGCCTTGCGGATGGTGTCCCCGAACCGCTGCAGGATGATGTTGCGCTTGAAATCCGAGGTGGTCTGCAGCACGATGCGCCGCTCCTCCAGCGCCACCGGCGCGCAGTCGGCAAACCAGGTATTGATGGCGGTGGGCGTCAGCTGCTCCGATAGGATGGCCATGACGCTCTGCCAGATGTCGTGTAAGGAATCCATATCCTGTCCGCCTTTTATTTCAGTTCTAATAATATAATTATGTATCAACCTATTATAACATCATTCTGGGCTGTTTACAACAATAAAATACAGAGAACAGACCGGCAATTTCCCCGAAAAAAGGGTTGAAAGCGATGACCCGACAGGTTAAAATGAGGCGTGAGGTACGAACTGTGAGAGCGCTTACCCTATCCATCCTGGAAAACAATGATCTTGCCACCCTCCCCGACTGCGTCGAGGGGGGCGCTTTGCCTGCCCTGGTGTCCGGCCTGGGGCCCATCCACCGGGCCCATCTGGCGGCCGCCCTGGCGGAAAAATGCGGCCGGCCGCTGTGCGTGATCGCGCCGGACGAGACCGCTGCCCAGACCATGGCGGCGGACCTGGCGTCCTTCCTGGGCCGGCCGGCGGTCACGGTCACGGCGCGGGAGTTCACCTTCTACGCCGCCGAGGGCGTGTCCCGCCAGACGGAGCAGCGGCGCATCCGCGCTCTGGACGAGCTGGCCGGCAAAGAGCCGCCGGCGGCGGTGATCGCGGTCCAGGCGCTGCTGAGCCGCGCCATGCCGCCCGAGGCGCTCAGGCATGCCGCCTTCACCCTGAAGAGCGGGCAGACCATCCCGCCGGAGGAGCTTGCCGACCGGCTGCTGCGGGCGGGCTACCGCTCCGCCGAGCAGGTGGAGGGACCGGGCCAGTTCGCCCGCCGGGGCGGCATCATGGACGTGTGGTCCGCCGCCGGGGACGCGCCGGTGCGTCTGGAGTTCTGGGGGGACGAGCTCGACTCCCTGCACGCCTTCGACCCCGGCAGCCAGCGGCGCACGGGGGACGTGAAGGCCCTGCGGGTGCTGCCGGCGGCGGAGACTCTGCCCTCCCTGGCGGAGGGCGGCCGGCAGGCCCTGGCCGATCAGCTGAAGGGGCTGTACGCCCGGCTGAACCGCAGCGCGGTGAAGTTCGACGTGGAGAAGCTGCGCAGGAACCTGGCCGGGGATGCCGAGGCGCTGGAGAACGGCGTGGAATTCACCGCCGCAGACCGGTATATGGAGCTTGTCTACCCATCCTTCGCCACGGCGCTGGACTATGTCTCGCCGGAGGCGCTGGTGGTGCTGTCGGAGCCGGGCAAGTGCGCCCAGCGGGCCCGTGACTTTCTCAAGCAGGCGGCGGAGGATGTGCGCCTGCTGGTGGAGGGCGGCACGCTGTCGGGGAAGCTGGCGCAGTTTTACTGCTCCTGGGAGCTGATATGCCAGCGGCTGGAGGACTGGCCGGTGGTGATGGCGGACGCCTTCACCGTGGGCCGATACCCTCTGGATCCCCGGACCACCATGGGCCTGGCCGCCAAGCAGCTGCCCTCCTACGCCGGCAGCGGCCAGCAGGCGGCGGAGGACGTGCTCCACTGGCAGGGGGAGGGCTACCGCTGCGTGGTGCTGGCCGGCGATACGCGCCGGGCCCGGGCCCTGGAGGAGATGCTGCGGGACAAGGGCGTGAAAAAGGTCTACGGCGACGCCCGGCTGGAGAAGCTGCCGGAGCCGGGGGCCTGCGCCGTGGCGGTGGGGAATCTGTCCTCCGGCCTGGAATACCCCCAGATGAAGCTGGCGGTGCTGGCGGACACCCAGATCGCCAAGAGCAGTCTGCGGCCGGCGCGGAGGAAGCGGGCCCTGCCCGCCGGGGCCCGGCTTGGCTCCTACGAGGACCTTTCCGTGGGGGACCTGGTGGTCCACGAGACCCACGGCATCGGCCGGTTCGCCGGCATCTTCAAAATGCCGGTGGACGG
>CANPXW010000113.1 GCA_947587025.1 uncultured Oscillospiraceae bacterium | reverse complement strand
TAGATGTCGCCGTCGGCGTAGCTGTACTCCATGTTCTTGCGCTCCACGTAAGCGTTCTCGAACTTGGCGGTGGGGTTGAAGGAGGTCTCCACCACGGCGCCGGTGATGACGTTCTTCATCTTGGTGCGCACGAAGGGGGAGCCCTTGCCGGGCTTGACGTGCTGGAATTCGATGACCTGCATGACCTGGCCGTCCATCTCGAAGGTCACGCCGTTGCGGAATTCGCCTGCTGAGATCATATACAATATCCTCCGTATGAGTGGTTTGTTCTAACGATTCATTTTACAATAAATTTTCCGCTTTTACAACCCTTTTTACAGGATTATCAGCTCCTTGGGGGCTTTTGTCAGGTTTTCGGCCCTGCCGTCGTGCAGCCAGAGCATGTCCTCGATGCGCACGCCGAACCGCCCGGGCAGATAGATGCCCGGCTCGGCGGAGATGACCGCGCCCTCCGGCAGGGGCTTGTCCCCGCTGGCGCCGGGCTGCTCGTGTATCTCCAGGCCCAGACCGTGGCCGAAGCCGTGGCCGAAGTACTCCCCGTAGCCCGCATCGGCGATGACCTTGGCGGCGGCGGCGTGTATCTCCCTGCCGGGGATGCCCGGTCTGCCGGCGGCCTCGATGCCCGCCAGCTGGGCTGCCAGCACGGTGTCGTATACCTTCCGCATCTCGTCGGTGACATGGCCCACCGCCACGGTGCGGGTCATGTCGGAGCAGTAGCCGTTATACAGCGCGCCGAAGTCCATGGTGATGAAGTCTCCGTCTTTTACTATGTTGTCTCCGGGCACGCCGTGGGGCATGCTGCTCTTGGCCCCGGTGACCACGATGGGGTCGAAGGAGTTGCCCTCGCTGCCGTGCTTGTACATCCGGTAGACCAGCTCGGCGGTGATCTCTTTCTCCGTCATGCCCGGGCGGATGAGGCCCAGCACCTCGTCCAGGGCCTTCTCCGCGATGCGCTGGGCGGCCACGATGCAGTCCACCTCCTCCCGGTCCTTGCCGGCCCGGAGGGTGTAGAGGATAGTCTTATCCTCCACCAAAGGCACGCCTACCGCCTTCTCCAGCCACTGCCACTGGCTGTGGGTGAGCCGGTCGGGCATGGCCCCGGCCCGGTCAAAGCCGTTCTCCGCGAATATCTCCCCCAGGATGGCGTCCACCCCATGGCCCCGGCTGGTGCACAGCACCTGCATATCCTTGATGGCCGCCGTGGCCGCCTCCACATACCGGGAGTCGGTGACGACCCACGCCTTGTCCTTCGCGATGACGGCCGCGCCGTCGTCGATGTGGAAGCCCGAGGCGTAGCGGATGGACACCGCGTCCGTCATCACCAGCGCGGGGAGCTCTCCCAGCATGGCCTGTATCTTCTTGACATGTGACATTTTATTCGCTCCTTTTTCACCGGCACGGCCGGTCATCATTCTCCAAAATATACGAACGGCTCGATGTCCGCCCAGGTGGCCGGGCCGATGCCCGGCACGGCCATGACCGCCTCCGGCCCGTCAAAGGGGCCGTTCTCCGCGCGGTAGTCCACGATGCGCTCCGCCAGCGCGGGACCTATCCCCGGCAGTTCCTCCAGCGCCCCGGTCCCGGCGGCGTTTAAGTCCAGCACCGCGCTCCGGCACCGGGCCGCCGTCCCGGATGGCCCCGCCGTGACGGGCGTGGTATGCGCCGCCGGGGCGTAAAGCCACACCATGACCGCCGCCGCTGCCGCCGTGACGGCCCACAGCAGCGCCCGCATCCATTTTCCACATCTGACGCTCATAAAAACAAAACGAAATTCATAAAAGTAGCTGTTGCTTTTCTGTCGGTTTTTTCTTATAATAGTAGATTGATAATGCCTGTACTGTATCATACCACACTTTTTCGGAGAATGACATGAAAAAATACAAGCTGCTGTCTCTTCTTCTGATCATATCCCTGTTCGCGGGCGCGCTGTCCGTCCCGGCCCTGGCACTGGACGAACCGGAGACCGGCGCTCAGTGCGTCGTGCTCATGGATACGGACACCGGTAACATATTATACGAAAAGGACGCCGACACGACCTTCGGCTCCGCTGGTATGAATATGCTGATGCTGGCGCTGGTGCTGGGCGACAGCCTGGACCGGCAGGACGTGCGCATGGACGACGTGGTCACCGCAACAGAAAATGTGCACGACAGCATGCCGGAGGGCGCCAGCAGCATCGGTCTCGTCCCCGGCGAGAATCTGACGGTGGAGCAGCTGCTCTACGCCTCCGTGCTCATCGCCGCCCAGGACAGCGCCAACGCCCTGGCCGAATATGTCGCCGGCTCCTGCGAGGATTTCGTGGCCGCCATGAACGACAAGGCGGAGGAGTTGGGCTGCGAGGATACCCACTTCGTCAACGTCCACGGCGCCTCTGCGGAGGGCCAGCACACCACCGCCCACGACCTGGCCCTGATCGCCAGGGCCGTTTTCCAGAACACCAAGGTGTCGGCTGCCTTCGGCACCTCCTCCTACACCATCCCCGCTACGGCCGACTCCGGCGAGCGGCCGCTGTCCTGCCCCAACGCGCTCATCAACAGCAGCAGCGACCAGCACTACGAGCGGGCCTATGCGGGAAAGACCGCCACGTCCAGCCTGGGCGCCCATCTGGTCTCCGCCGCCACCTATAACGGCATAGACGTGATCGCCGTGGTCGCCGGCTGTCCCGAGGGCGTGGATCGCTTCACGGAGAGCAAGAATCTGTTCGAGTGGGTCTTCGCCAACTACGGCTTCCGCACCCTGGTCAGTTCCACCGACGTGCTGGATACCGTCGAGGTGTCGATGGGCGACCCCGATACCGTGACCGTATGCGCCAGCGACAACATCCAGATACTCCTGCCCAACGACGAGGAGCCCTCTGAGCTGACGCTGGACCTCTCCTATGAACACGAGCGGGACGACGTACAGCTGGAAGCGCCGATCAACGTGGGTGAGTACCTGGGCGATCTGACCGTATCCATGGATGGGAAGGTCCAGGGCTCGGCGCGGCTGGTGGCCGCCACGGCGGTGGACATCTCCCGGCTGGATTATCTGCGCTCCCAGCTGGATGTGCTCCTGCAAAACCCGTCCGTGCGCAACGCCATCACCGTGCTGCTGGCGGCGCTGGGCGCTTATCTGCTGCTGGTGTTCGTTTACCTCATCCAGCGCATCGTACATCTGCACAGCCTGCGCCGGGCCCGCAAGGCCCGTGCCGCCTCCCGCTCCAACCAGGAGCTGGGATGGCTGGAGCTGCCCAACAGCCGGGACGCCGACTATCTGCCGGAGGGCGGACAGATGGGCGAGGCGCCTGTCGGGGAGGAGCCCGCGCCTGTTGAGGGCGAGGCCGCGCCCGCCGAGGAAGAGGCCGCCCCCGCCGAGGAGGAGACCGCTCCCGCCGAGGAAGAGGTTGTCCCCGCTGAGGGCGAGGCCGTCCCCGCCGAGGAGGAGACCGCTCCCGCCGAGGAAGAGGCTGTCCCCGCTGAGGGCGAAGACGCGCCCGTCGAGGATGAGGCCGTCCCCGCTGAGGAGGAGACCACGCCCGCCGAGGACGAAGCCGCGCCCGTCGAAGAGCCCACGCCTATCGCGGAGGAGACCGTGCCCATGGAGGAGGCTGTCTCCGTCGAAGAGGAGCCCGCTCCCGCCGAGGAAGAGCCCGCGTCTGTTGAGGACGAGGGTGAATACGTCGAGGACGAGGGCGAGTACGCCGAAGACGAGGGTGAATACGCCGAAGACGAGGGTGAATACGCCGAAGACGAAGGCGAATACGTCGAGGACGAGGGCGAGTATGCCGAGGACGGAGAGTACTACGAGGACGAGGGCGAATACGCCGAGGACGGAGAGTACTACGAGGACGAGGGCGAATACGCCGAGGACGGAGAGTACTACGAAGACGAGGGCGAATATGCCGAGGACGGAGAGTACTACGAAGACGAGGGCGAATATGCCGAGGACGGAGAGTACTACGAGGACGAGGGCGAATACGCCGAGGACGAAGACGGGAACGACGGCGGCGACGAGCCCCCCGAGAAGCCCAAACGCCACTGGTGGAAACGGAAATAAAAACATAGCAAGCGCCCCCGGACAGATGTCCGGGGGCGTTGTCTTTACGCATGCTGCGTCACGCCATGCGGTCCTTGCGGCGAAGCGTCAAAGACTCCGCTATCATGGCGATGAATTCCGAATTGGTGGGCTTGCCCTTGATGAGGGCCTGCGGCCCTCTAGGGGCGGACACGGTGTAGCCGAAGAATTTATTGCTCAATTGGTCGGAATGTACGTCCGCAGTTCGTTGGTCTGTTCAAATGATAGCAGAGCAAAAACTACCTGTCAATAGCCCCGTTCCTATGAATATCGCATTATTTTCCTGAAAAGGAATTGGCCCACAGCAACACATTACCACGTCTTGGGAACATCACAAGGCGTTTTTTATCGTCTGCGGAACATGCGGGAACATCTTTGATATGTCCCGCTCAGGGACCAAGAGAGAAAGACTAGAAAAGATTTTGAAAAAAGACTAGAACCCTACATGTCTAATGTAGACTTAGTTCTCTATAATAAAGCTACAAGGTGAGGGAAAATCCCGAAGCCAAAAATAATTAGGGTGGCGACCGAACGCCGCAGCGCCAAGAGCGCAGAAAGGATACTACAATGAAGAAGTCCAACATCAAGGTGAACGTCATGGAGCAGACCATCAGCGTGTCCAAGGCTTTTTACAAGAAAGCCTGCGTCTATGGGACCACCGAGTATAAGCAGCTCACCGACGCGCAGCGCAACAACCCCACATTCGATGTCAAGTTCAAGGAGTACGACAAGAAGACGTACAACGGCCTCACCATTGCGAAGATGAGAGAGTATATTCTGACCCAGGACAACAGCGAGGACCGGCTCATTGAGTTTGAAGCTGTGGTAACGACCGCAAAGGCTAAGGGCGCTCAGTACCCCCTGACGAAAAAGTGGTTCCTGGCAACCTATCCCGAATACAAGGAGAGCACGATTGACCCCAGCGAAAAGGCCAAGGCCGACGCCAGGGCAGCAAGTCAGCAGAAGAATCAGGCAAGCCTTAAAATCCTTGAGGGAATGGCCTCTTGAGTTAAAAATTAAGTCAGACATTTAACATAAATCAAAATATAGTTTTTGACTATCTCTTTATAAGTTCTCATAAGCCGGTATAGCCTGTATTTACAGGCTTTC
>CANPXW010000112.1 GCA_947587025.1 uncultured Oscillospiraceae bacterium | reverse complement strand
TTGGCGTCGCAGGTGGCGCAGTAGCTGACGCCCTTGCCCATGTACTCCTGCTCGCCCTTGCAGCCGATGGGCCGGGGATAGGCGCCGGTGGCGATGATGAGGGTCTTGCCCTTGTAGGTGTCCTTGACGCCGGTGAGCACCTTCACGTCGCCGTGCAGCTCCACGGACTTGATGGTGTCCGCCGCGCGCTCACAGCCGAAGTTCTCGCACTGCTTGGTCATACGGGCGACCAGGCTGGGTCCGCTCTCGCCCTCCAGCACCTGGCCGGGATAGTTCTCGATGTCGTTGGTGATGGCGATCTGGCCGCCATCCTGGCCCTTCTCGATGATCAGCGTGGACAGGCGCGCGCGGCCGGAGTACAGGCCCGCCGCCAGTCCGCCCGGGCCCGCGCCCAGGACGATGACGTCATAAATCTTGTCCATTAGATCTTCTCCCTTTGTAAAATATGAGACCAGAGCCGGAGCTCCGGCGCAGAATGGACGACATTATACAGCGCATCACCGGCGGCTGGAGATTATGATAACGCAGTTTTCACCGCTCGTCAACAGCCGACGCCAAATCGCTGAAAAACAGCGGCCCTTTCCACGTAATGTGCAAATTTGCCGCTTTTTCCAGCGTTCAAGCGCGCTTATAATTAAAATATGTACAAATTTTATCAAGGAATGCCGATAGTGTCAATAAGAACCGGCAATATATAGAAAAAACCTATAAAATATCATTCCTTCCCGCCGGCCGATACGCCCGCCGCCGGCCGCGCCGCTATTGACAGAAAATGGTGGGTATGCTATGATGCAATCAATCATTTAAATAACTGATATTTCACACAACATATCGTAAATCTCTATATTTCTGCCGATCCGAGATGACCGCTATGACCCGCCGCCCCTCCCCGAAAAAAACATCGGCCCCCTTCAAGCCGTCCGCCAAGCAGACGCGGACGGCGCGCTTCGTCGCGGCGGCGCGGCAGCTGGCGCTGGAGCAGGGCATGGGCAGTCTCTCCGTCCGGAAGATCGCGGAGCGGGCAGGCTACCACAACTCCACCATCTATACCTATTTCAAGGACGAGGAGCGGCTCCTCTCTCTGGCCTGTGTGCCCTTTTTCGCGGACTACACCCAGGGGCTGATACGGCTGCGCCGGTCCGGCCTGTCCGTATATGACACCTTTTTCGCCGTCTGGGAGTATTTCTGCGACAGAGCCTTTCAGCAGCCGGATGTCTTTCGCCTGTTTTTCTTCGGCCGGTACAGCGGCGATCTGCCGGAGCTGCTGGACCGGTATTTTGAGCTTTTCCCCGAGGAAAAGGAAGCCTATGCCCCGGTCATGGATGAGATGTACTGCGGCGCCAACTTTGAAGAGCGCTGCCTGCGGATCACCGCCCCCATGGTACAGGAGGAAAAAACACGCCTCACCGGGGAGAATCTCCCCATGGTCAACTCGATCATCGCCTCCGTGTTCCGCAGCCTGCTGCAGAGGCGGTGCGCCGACCGGTCCCTGAACAGCACCGAGCTGACCGCCTGGTTTTTGCAGAGCCTGCACTACCTCACAGACCTTTGAACCGACTACGGCCTGAAAGCCTCCCTTTCGGGCCGTGTTTTATTATTGTATCCTATAATTGTTCCCTTCCTATCGGTTTTCCCGATTTTACACTCAGCTGTCCAAATGCTACAATGGCTGCACGGATACATATGAATCGAAGGGAGTTGCACTGTTATGGATAAAACGCTCGACTGCCGGGGGCAGGCGTGCCCTCTGCCCGTGGTCAACGCCAAAAAGGCGCTGGCGCAGTTCACCGAGGACGGGGAGCTGGCCGTGCTGGTGGATAACGAGACGGCGGTGGCGAATCTGACCAAGCTGGCCTCCTCCAGCGGCCTTGCCGTCAGCAGCTCTCAGACCGGCGAGAACGTCTACCAGGTCAGCATCCAGGTCAAGACCGGAGACGCGGAGCAGCCCCAGGCCGCTGCCGCCGCCGGGTCCGTGGTCGTCATCTCCTCCAGCGCCATGGGCGGCGGAGACGAGCAGCTGGGCAAGGCGCTGATGAAGAGCTTCATCTTCGCCCTGACCAACGCCACGGAGCTGCCCGAGCAGATCATCTGCTACAATTCCGGCGCCTTCGTCACCTGCGAGGGCTCCGACAGCCTGGACGATCTGCGGGCACTGGAGCAGGCCGGGGTGAAGATCACCACCTGCGGCACCTGCCTGAACTTCTACGGCCTGACGGAAAAGCTGCAGGTAGGGACGGTGTCGAACATGTACGACATCGTGCAGACGCTCACCACGGCGCGCCTTGTCATCCGCCCGTGAACTATACACAGCGAGAGAAAATGCCGGCCCGTTCCGGCATTTTTCTTTAGGAGGTGAGCGCGATGCGCATCCTGAATATCTCCGCCCAGAAGCCCAGCGGGACCGGCAGCGGCACGGTGTTCACCGAGCTCGTGCGCTCCTTCGCCGCCCAGGGCCATGAGCAGGCCGCCATCGCCGGTATCGCCAAAGGCGACGCCGTATCCCTGCCGGAGGGCGTGCGCTTTTATCCCGTGTACTTTGAGACCCCCGCCCTGCCCTTTCCCGTGGCGGGCATGTCGGACGAGATGCCCTACCCCAGCACCCGCTACCGGGACATGACGCCCGCCATGGTCGGGCAGTTCCGGCGCGCGTTCCTGCAGGCGGCGAAAAGGGCAGTGACGGAGCTGGACCCGGACGTAATCCTGTGCCATCACCTCTATCTGCTCACCGCCGCAGTGCGGCAGGCGTTCCCGGACCGGACCGTGTACGGCATCTGCCACAACACGGACCTGCGGCAGATGGAGAAGACCGATCTGGAGCGGGAGGCGATCCGCGCGGGCGTCCGCGCCCTGGACCGGATACTGCTGCTCAAGCGCTCCCAGGCCGAGCGCGTGCAGGCCGTCTACGGCGCGGACCCCGCCCGGATGCGGGTGATCGGCGCAGGCTACAACGGCCAGGTGTTCCGCCCGGCGGGCAGGCGTCCCGCCGACGGCGTGACCCGGCTGGTCTTCGCCGGAAAGATCGCGGAGAAAAAGGGCGTTTTCAGCCTGCTGCGCAGCCTGCCGCTCCTGCGCACGCCGCCGGAGCGGGTGCGTCTGCTGCTGGCGGGCGGCGCGGGCGACCGGGACGAGTACGCCCAGGCCCAGGCCCTGGCAGGCCGCTCCCCCGTGCCGGTGGAGTTTCTCGGCCCCCTGCCCCAGCCGAAGCTGGCGGAGGTATACAACAGCTGCGACATCTTCGTGCTTCCCTCCTATTCCGAGGGCGTGCCGCTGACGCTGCTGGAGGCGCTGGCCTGCGGCGCGCGGGCGGTGGTATCCGATCTGCCGGGGCTGCGGGAGTGGATGGACCAGTTCGTGCCGGGAGCCGATGTGCGCTACATCCCCCTGCCGGCCATGGACAGGGTGGACGAGCCGGACCCGGAGCAGCTGCCGGGATTCGAGCGGCTGCTGGCCCGGGCTCTGGACGAGGCCATCGCCGCCGGACCGGGCGCGCCGGCCGATCTCTCGTCGGTATCCTGGGACAGCGTGGCACGGCGCATCCTGGAAAAATGAACATACAACAGGGACGGCCAAACGGCCGTCCCTGCGTCTTTTATTTGGTCAGTATCTCAAACTCGCTGCCCTTTTCCGACGAGGTGAACTCCACCTTTTTGGACTTGAGCAGCTTTTCCACGTTGGTGCGCACATGGGCCTCGCTGGCCATGATCTTCAACGCCTTGCCAGGGTTGGCCTTCAGGGCCGCCGCCGTGAGCATCACGGGCTCCGGGCAGGACAGGCCTCTCACATCCACTTCGATATACTCGCTCATATTCGACCCTCCTTTTCGGTCTCCTTTATTGCTCTTGCTTCTTCAGGTTGGTGGCGGCGATGATGAACAGCACCACGATGCAGCACACCAGCACGATCTTCCCGGCGGTGGCAGGACCGCCGGCCACGGCCTCGGTGGTATCGGTGGCAGCTGCGGCGGCGGCGCCGGCCAGACCGAAGTTATGGGCGAACGCGGCGCCCACCAGCAGGCCCAGGAAGGTGATGGCGCTGTCGGAGGAGCCCTGGCCGGCCAGGATCAGCTGGCGCAGCGGGCAGCCGCCGGCCAGAACGGCGGCAAAGCCTACGGCATACATGCCCAGTATGTTCCACAGGTGCTGGGCGTGGGCGATGGGCTGGCCGGTGAAGCCGAAGTGGAACTTGCCGGTGGCCACGTTGTAGACCAGCAGCGCGCCGAACAGGCCGCCCAGGATGCTCAGCAGGGAGAAGTCCTTCATCAGGAACACGTCCCGCAGACCGCCGGCAAAGCACATACGGCTCTTCTGGGCCAGGGCGCCGAACACCAGCGCCACCACCAGCGCCAGGATGGCGGGAGCGTGCATGCTGCCCGGTCCGGACTCGCTGACCGGGAACAGCGCGGTGGCCAGGCTCACCACCAGGCCAACGACCAGCAGCGCCGGCAGAAAGACGCCGTTGATCTTCTTCACCTCATGGGCGCGGCCCAGGCTGAAGCCCTTCTTCAGGAACAGGCAGCCGGTGCCGATGCCGGCGGCAAAGCCCACCAGGCCCACATAGGCGTTGGCGTCGCCGGCGGCCATACGGATGAGCATCCGCAGCGGGCAGCCCAGGAACACCAGCGCGCCGATCATCATGATGAAGCCCAGCAGGAACCGGATCACGGGGGACGAACCGGCGGTGGTCCGGTACTCCTTGGTCGCCAGGGCGATCAGGAAGGAGCCGCACACGAATCCCACGATCTCCGGCCGGTAATACTGCACCACCGGCGCGGTATGCAGCTTCAGGCTGCCGGCCATGTCACGGATGAAGCAGGCCACGCAGATGGCCATGTTGCCCGGGTTGCCGCTCACCGCCAGCACGATCGCCAGCACGCCGCACACAAGACCGGTAACGGCCAGCTTCCATTTTGTGTCAAACAAACGATTCATAAGTTTTCCTCCCTTTGTGTTTGTGTCTTTTGCACAAATTCATTATATGTTAACATTTTCCCGCTGTCCAATCGTATGTTTCGATGACTGTCGACATTTATAGACTATTTCTATAATTCAGGGGCCGGACGCAAAAAAACACGCCCCCGAGATCGCTCGGGAGCGTGTCCTCTGGCGAAGACGTGTGGGAATCGAACCCACCCGGGACGCTCGTCACGCCCCACACTGGTTTTGAAGACCAGGAGGCACACCAGTTACCTATCCGTCCCCAAATGCAAAGTCTTCGCGCA
>CANPXW010000111.1 GCA_947587025.1 uncultured Oscillospiraceae bacterium | reverse complement strand
GCTGAAGTAGTACTCCACGTGGCACTGGCCGCAGGACAGGGTGGCCGCGTCCACAGTTGGCAGCTCCTCGCCCAGGGCGTCCGCCAGATAGGTGTGGGTCACCACCAGCTCATCGCCGGTGTTGGCGTGGCAGTTGTAGCAGCTGATGGGTTCGTTGATGGAGGCAAGCGCGTCCTCGAAGGGGATGGCGTAGGCCGCGCCGTCGGACTCGTTGACCATGTTGGTATAGTCCGGGGTCTTGCAGGTGAAGCAGTTGGCCAGGGCGTGGGGCCGGCCGGTGGAGGTCACGTCCTCGATGGTGTAGGCGTGGCCCCGGGCGCTGCCGTAGTACTTGGCGAAGCCCATGCCCTCATAGATCACCGGGATCATGGGGTATTCCTCGGTGTACTCCACCACATCGGCGTTGTCCGCGTTCGCCATATAAGAGGCGTATATCTCCGGGTAGGTCTCCGCCCATTCCTCCGCCGTTATCACTGTGACGCCGGAGCGGGTCTTCACCACCTGGGCCACATGCTCGGGATACTCGGCCTTGGCCGACGCGCTCTCACCGGCGTCGCCGCCGTCCATGGTGCCGATATCCACCGCCAGGGACGGGTCCAGATAGGGCGCCGCGATGGCCACGGCCCGGTTCACGCAGTCGATGACCGCATTGGAGCTGATAGTGGCGCCGGACACGGCGTCGATGTTATCGCCTGCGGCGAAGGGGCCGGTGTGGCCCACGAACTGGCTCCAGAAATACCGCTCCTCCACCGCGTCGCCCAGGCCCTCGGTCTCCTTGTGTTTGGCCGGGTCTATGTACACGCCGGCCACCTGGCCGCTGTGGGCCACGCCCACCTGGACCTGGATGTCGCCGTTGCGGCCAGCGCCGGTGACGTATACCACGCAGCCCGCGTCGGAGGTGTAGAGCTCGTCGGCGCCCTCGGGGGCGGTCTGCTGCTCCTTGGTGGTGGCGCCGGGCAGCACACCGCCGAACTGCAGATCCTCCGGCCGGTCGTCCTCCACAGGCGGGCTCATCAGGTCGCGGATGAAGTAGCCCGCCTTGTTGACGGCGGAGCACACCGCGCCGGAGCTCACCGACGCGCCGGTGACGGAGTCCACGTTGCCCTTGAGCTGGGCGGGGATGGTTATGCCCTGGAACTGGTCACGGAAGGCCGGCTCCCGGGTCTTGGCGCCCAGGCCGGAGGTCTCGGAAAAGCCAGGGCCGCCCACGCTGATGGCCTTCACGGTGCCGTCCGGACAGATGCCCGTCTGCACCTGGATGGGGCCGCCGAAGCCGGTGACCGTGACCTGGGCCACATACCCGATCAGTTCGCCGCTGTCCATGGCGGCATAGCAGTTGTCGATGCCGCTGCCTTCATCCACGTCCACCGCTTCAAAGGCATCCGCCTCTGCGAAGATCTCCCGCCGGGCGGCGTCGGCCTTGTCCAGCGCCTGCTGGACGATGCGGTCCGCGGTGAGATCGTTCACGAGGCCCAGGACGCCCGCCACCACCGCACACACCAGCACCAGTGTGAGCACGGGCATCACCTTGCTTTTCAATGGAACCCCTCCCGAGCCGCGCAGACAAAACCGCCTCGCGTCTTCCGTACCGGCGGCGGGGCTGCCTGCGCGTTATAATAAAAAGTGACAGGAGCTTGTTTTTTCCCAAGTAATATTTTATAATACGACCACAAAAAAGTATGTGGTCATGACCACAAAAGCGAGGTTCTCATGGATATTGCCTCTCTGTGCCGGACCCCTCTTTTTCAGAACTGCACCCAGGAGGAGGCCCAGGCGGTCATCGACTACCTGGGCGCCGCGGTCAGGCGCTACAAAAAGGGCGCGATCATCTACGCCTCCGGCGCAGACGTGGACCACATCGGCTTGGTCCTCGCAGGCATGGCCCAGATCGAGCGGACCGACGCCTGGGGCGACCGGGTCATCCTGCACGCGGTGGAGCCCGGCGGCGTCTTCGCTGTGGCCTGCGCCTGCATCCCGGGCCAGCCCCTGCTGGTGAGCGTCACCGCCTACAGCGACTGCGAGGTGCTGTTTCTGGACGTGCCGAAGCTGCTGTATCCCGCCGCCACGGGCATAGACGCCGCCCGCAACAAGGTGGTCGCCAATCTCCTGACCATCAGTGCCAGGATGCGCCTTCAGCTGGTGCGCCGCAGCTTCCACACCGCCTCCAAGACCATCCGGGGCCGGGTCATGAGCTATCTCTCCGAGCAGGCGGAGCTCCAGCACAGCAGCCAGGTGACCATCCCATTTGACCGCCAGCAGATGGCGGACTACCTGGAGCTGGACCGGAGCGCCCTTTCCAAGGAACTGGGCCGGATGCGCCGGGACGGCCTGCTGGAGTTCCGGAAAAACGTGTTCACCCTAAACCGGGAGCAGCCAACGTCCGCCGCGGACCGGTGAGCCGCGGGATACGGCGCGCCGCGCCGGCGCCTGCCGCACCCGTGCCGCCCCAGACCTCTGCGGGGCAAGGTCACGCTCATCGGCTGCCCTATCCTGACCTTGACCCTATGATTTTCGTTTATGGTGCTGATGAAATGGACTAACATATAACACCGGCGGGCGGTTTATCTGCCCGCCGGTTTGCCTTTTCAGGGGTAAGCTTGGCGGCATAGGGGCCGTGGGTTCCTTTTGGGCCCTTATTCTGGACTTTCGCAAGCTCACAGAGGTCTTTTGTCCACGAAATAGCGAGGCTGCTGACGTGAAGCCCGTAATTTTTCTTGACCCAGGCCCGAATCTGTCTGTATGTGGCGCGTTTGGTCTGTAAATGCGTTTCGCCCTCATAGTCGTCTATGGCGACTATGAGGGCAAACACATTACGGCATACGGCAAAACGGCCATTGGTCATGGTGTTCGTATACCTATTGGGTGGTGGACGATACAAGACTCGAACTTGTGACCTCCCGCACGTCAAGCATAACCGAAACCATTTTCAAATAATCTGGAATGATTTTTTGTAGATTTTTCAACGGGTCGCGGGATTTTGAAACCACCTTAAATTGTTAGAGTTTTTTTCGGTTACTAACAAATTACTAACAGTTCTCTACGGCTTTGACAAGTGTTTCGATATCTATGTGCGTATAGATGTTTGCTGTCGTCTCATAGCTTGCGTGGCCCAAAACCTTTTGCAGAATTTCTGGTTGCATCCCAGCCTTTACCGCCATGCTTGTGTATGTATGCCTTGCTGTGTGCGGTGTTTTTGCCCTGTCTATACCTAACCTGTCTAAAAGGGGATAATATGCACGCTTTCGATAATTTTCAGATATGTGCTCTCCTTCATATCCAGACAGAAGCATCTCGCCGCTTGCTTTTTTTGCAAAGTGCTCAAAGTATGTGCGTCCCATCGGCATTATTGGTATGACCCTATTACGCCCGGCTTCTGTCTTTTCGCCGCCAACAACATAAGTCTTGTGATAACCTGTCAGAGGCAACGAAAATAACTCTCCAATCCTCATGCCGGTGTATATCAACATAAGGACTATCATGGAATCCTCTGAACCGTCATCTACAAATCTCTTTATTTCTTCATCTGTAAAAATCTGCTTTTCGCATTTCTTCTGCTCTGGCAACTTTACAAATCTGGCTAGGTTGGTTGTGATTATTTCTTCGCGCATGGCCCAGGTAGACATTTGAGTGATAAGTTGCTTGTACTTTGATACTGTGCTATTTGTTTTGCTCATGTGTTGATCTATGACCGCCTGGAAGTCTGCTGTTTTAAGGCTTCTGAACTTTCTGTCATGCAGAGGTTCAAAAACATCATAAGCTCTATCATATGAACTTTTCCCAGAAGCGGTTATCTCTTTGTAGTGCTCTTTCTTCCATTCCTCAAATACCTCTTTGAACGTCATGTTGTAACGCTCCGTCAGGTCTTTCCCCGCTAACCGCTCTAGCGCCTCCTGCGCCTCCTGTTTCTTCTCATAGTAACCTATGATTACCCTGTTCTTTGCGGCGACCCACGGACGCTTCCTGCGGCCTTGGAGCTTATACACCGTCCCCATGCCATTTGTGCGCTTTAATGCCTTTCTCTTCTCCGGCGCTTGTTTCTTCCCGCAAAAAGGACAATAGCTACCGCCTGCCGGTATTTCCTCCCGGCATTTTATACATTGCACTTTTTCTCCCTCCATGTTATAATGGAGGATGTGATAGGCTCCCCAGCTTTATCACATCCTCTTTACCGCCCACGCCCTGGTGCACCACCACCGGGGCGGGGATTTTTTATGCCAAGCAATCGTAAATGAGCGTTGTGTCGAGATACATCAATAGTGTGTTGTCTGTGTTTTGGTCGTTTTGGACGCTGGTGTATAGGTACACATCCGTCCTCCCGGCTGTGTCAATCAGGCCGCACAGAGATTCAGCGAGGCTTTTAACGCTGTTCTTTAGATAAACCCAATCGCTGTTGTTTGAGTCTCCGCCCACCATTTGAATAGCCGTTACGCTTGCCGCAATTCCATCCTGCCATATGGACACCGTGATTGTATCATCCTCATATGATATATCGTAATGGTCAAAGTTGTCGGAAATGGTCATCTCTAGCAAAGAGCACAGCGTTTCCATAGATGTCAGTTCTACCCCTTCTGTTGGGGACGCTGTTTCCGTTGGCGAAACGCTTTCAACGGGCTTGGCCGTTTCTAGGGTGTTGTTTTCGCTCACCTGTTCTTTTTTATCATCTTTGTTTCCTGACTGCCCTATAATCCCGATTACCAAAACGGCGCATATTGCCCATACCCACCATCTTTTGAATATAGGTTTTTTCGGCGCTCTTTCTGAATACTCGCGATATGCCCGTGTATTATCACGATTTGGGCGCTTCTGGCGTGTAGTTACATTCTTTTCTGGTGCTGGCGCTAAAGCGTAGTCGTCTCCAAAGTCAGATACAGTATCATCAAACTGTTTCTTGAATTGTATTGCCTCTTGGATTTGGTCATCATCAAAGAAAATCCGATAACGTCGGCCTTCTGCTGTCTCAATTCTTATAAATCCTTCCGAATCCTCTTGCGGCTTTCTTATCCTGACGGCAGTAACATCATCCAGCGGGATAGTCACAGCCTCTTGGTCTGCGTTTTGAATCTTCATTACCTTTTCAGAAAACGCCACGCCGCCATCGAAAGAAACGAATTTTGCAATAGCCGCCATATCTTTGCCCTCTCTTTCTGTTAATCATATTGTAAATTTTCTGTAACTTTTGATACAATTCCCTTTACCAATATTTTCCGAAAGGAGGGAATTGCAATGACTTTGCAAGAGGCAAAGGACTACATAGCGAGGTTGACACAAGAAGAAAAGGTCATTCTGA
>CANPXW010000110.1 GCA_947587025.1 uncultured Oscillospiraceae bacterium | reverse complement strand
GAGGAGGAGCTCATAGAGATCGGCCTGAACGCCTTCAAGCTCTCCCCGGTGCACCAGGTGCTGGTGGAGAAGAGCGTGAAGGGCTACAAGGAGATCGAGTTCGAGGTCATGCGGGACTGCTATGACCACACCATCACCATCTGCGGCATGGAGAACGTGGACCCGGTGGGCGTGCATACCGGCGACTCCATCGTGGTGGCCCCCATCCTGTCCCTGAACGAGCACGATCTGAAGATGCTCAACGACAGCGCCATCAAGATCATCCGGGAGCTGAAGATAGAGGGCGGCTGCAACGTGCAGTTTGCCCTAAACCCCAACTCCAGCGAGTACTTCCTCATCGAGGTCAACCCCCGTGTCAGCCGCTCCTCGGCCCTGGCCAGCAAGGCCAGTGGCTACCCCATCGCCCGTGTCACCGCCAAGATCGCCATGGGCATGGCCCTGGAGGACATCCCTGTGGCCGGCGGCACCGCTGCCATCGAGCCCAGCCTGGACTACATCGTGGCCAAGTTCCCCCGGTTCCCCTTCGACAAGTTCGCCGACGCACCCAACATCCTGGGCACCCAGATGAAGGCCACCGGCGAGGTGATGGGCATCGGCTCCACCCTGGAGGAGTGCATGCTCAAGTCCGTGCGCTCTCTGGAGACCGGCGTGTGCCATTTCCGCATGGCGAAGTTCGACGGGCAGTCCGACGACGAGCTGCTTAACTACATCGCCGACTTCCGGGACGACGGCATCTTCGCCGTGACGGAGCTTCTCCGCCGGGGCGTGAGCGTGGAAAAGCTCCATGAGGTGACCATGATCACGGAGCTGTTCCTGGAGTCTCTGAAAAAGATCGTGGACATGGAGAAGCGCCTGGCCGGGCACATCAACGACGTGGAGACCCTGCGCCAGGCCAAGGTCATGGGCTTTTCGGATAAGTACATCGCCTCGCTGTGGAACCTCACCGAGGTGGAGGTATACGAAAAGCGGAAGAGCCGGGGCATCACGCCGGTGTTCCGCATGGTGGACACCCTGCACACGGGCAAGTACATCGCCTATCTCTATTCCTCCTACAGCGGCCGGAACGACTCCCGCCTGACGGAGAAAAAGAAGATCGTGGTGCTGGGCGCCGGCCCCATCCGCATCGGCCAGGGGGTGGAGTTCGACTACTCCACCGTCCACGCGGTGCAGACCATCAAAAAGGCCGGCTACGAGGCCATCATCATCAACAACAACCCGGAGACCGTCTCCACCGACTACACCACCGCCGACAAGCTGTACTTCGAGCCGCTGACGCCGGAGGACGCCATGGCCATCATCGACTTTGAAAAGCCCGAGGGCGTGATAGCTTCTCTGGGCGGCCAGACGGCCATCAACCTGGCCCAGCCGCTGATGGAGCGGGGCGTGCGCATCATCGGCACCGACTGCGCCGCCATCGAGCGGGCGGAGAACCGGGACAGCTTCGAGAAGATACTCAGCCAGCTGGGCATCCCTCAGCCCAAGGGGCAGGCTGTCACCAAGATAGAGGACGGCGTGGCTGCGGCGGCCCAGATCGGCTATCCCGTGCTGGTGCGGCCCTCCTTCGTGCTGGGCGGCCGGGCCATGCAGATCGTCTCCAACGAGGAGCAGCTGCGCCAGTACCTCAAAACGGCCGTGGAGATCGACGCGGACAAGCCGGTGCTGGTGGACAAATATATCCAGGGCAAGGAAGTAGAGGTGGACGCCATCTGCGACGGCCGGGACGTGTTCGTGCCGGGCATCATGGAGCTGGTGGAGCGTACCGGCATCCACTCCGGCGACTCCATCAGCATCTATCCCACCTTCTCCATCTCCGACAAGGTGAAGGGCGTCATCCTCCAGTACGCCAAAAAGCTGGGCCTGGGCATCGGCATCGTGGGGCTGTACAACATCCAGTTCATCGTGGACCGGGAGGAGAAGGTGTACATCATCGAGGTCAACCCCCGCTCCTCCCGGACCGTGCCGTTTTTGTCCAAGGCCACGGGGTATTCCCTGGCGGACATCGCCACGGAGGTCATCCTGGGCCGGAGCCTGAAGGAGCAGGGGATATTCGACCTGTACCCGGAGGAGAAGCAGCGGTACTACGTGAAGGTGCCCGTGTTCTCCTTCAACAAGCTCAAGGGCATGGACGCATATCTCTCCCCGGAGATGAAGTCCACCGGCGAGGCCATCGGCTACGACAACAAGCTCAACCGGGCCCTGTTCAAAGCCCTGCAGGCCGGCGGCATGCGCCTGCAGAATTACGGCACCGTGTTCGCCACCATCGCCAGCCAGGACCAGCCGGAGGCCCTGCCGCTGATACGCCGGTTCTATGAGCTGGGCTTCAACATCGAAGCCACCCCCGGCACGGCGGCGTTTTTGAAGAAAAACGGCATCCGCACCCACATCCTGCACAAGATCAGCGACGAGAGCGAAGAGATACCCGACGCCATCCGTCAGGGCCATCTGGCCTACGTCATCAACACCCGGGACCCCGGCTCTATCTCCGGCCGCAACGACGGCGCCATGATACGCCGCCTGGCCACGGAGAACAACGTGACCATCTTCACCAGCCTGGACACGGTGCGGGTGCTGCTGGACGTGCTGGAGGAGACCACCCTGACCATCTCCACCATCGACGCATGAAAAAGAGCCTTTTCGAGATCGCGGAGAACACGCCCCTGACGCCCACGGTGTACCGGATGCGCCTGGCGGGGGACACCAGTCATATCACCGCGCCGGGACAGTTCGTGAACGTCGCCCTGCCGGGGCACTATCTGCGCCGGCCCATCTCTGTGTGCGACGCGGAGCCGGGCATGCTCACGCTCATCTATAAGGTCGTCGGCCATGGCACGGAGGCTATGGCGTCCATGGGCCTGGCGGCGGAGCTGGAGCTGCTCACCGGCCTGGGAAACGGCTTTGACACGGCCCTGGCGGGGGAGAGCCCTCTGCTGTTGGGCGGGGGCATCGGCTGCGCGCCGCTGTATCTGCTGGCAAAGCGGCTGCGGGCGGAGGAAAAGTGCGTCCGCGTGGCGCTGGGCTTCAACAGCGCGGCGGAGGTATTTTACGCCGGCGAGTTCGCCGCCCTGGGCTGCGACGTGACCGTGGCCACGGCGGACGGGAGCGCGGGCGTGCACGGCTTCGTGACCGACGCGCTGCCGGAGCGGTACAGCTTCCATTACGCCTGCGGCCCAGAGCCCATGCTGCGGGCGGTATACGATAAGGCCGCCGGCGACGGCCAGCTCAGCTTCGAGGCCCGGATGGGCTGCGGCTTCGGCGCGTGCATGGGCTGCACCCGCATGACGGTGAACGGACCCCGTCGGGTGTGTAAGGACGGGCCGGTGTTCCGGAAGGGGGAGATACTGTGGGAAGGCTGAGCGTGACGCTGTGCGGCGTGGAGCTTTCTAACCCCGTCATCCCCGCCTCCGGCACCTTTGGCTACGGCTACGAGTTTGCCGACTATTACGACATCGACTGCCTGGGCACCCTCTCCTTCAAAGGTACTACCAGCCAGCCCCGCTTCGGCAACCCCCAGATACGCATCGCTGAGACCCATGCCGGCATGCTCAACGCCGTGGGCCTGCAGAATCCCGGCGTGGATGCGGTCATCAGCCAGGAACTGCCCCGGCTGGCAAAGGTGTTCCACAAGCCGGTGATGGCCAACGTCAGCGGCTTTTCCCTGGAGGAGTACGTCTGCACCTGCCAGAAGCTGGACGCACAGCCCCAGGTGGGCTGGCTGGAGGTGAACATCAGCTGCCCCAACGTCCATGGCGGCGGCATGAGCTTCGGCACCGACCCGGCGGCGGCCGCCAGCGTGGTCCGTGCGGTGAAGGCGGTGACGAAAAAGCCGGTCATCATGAAGCTGACGCCCAACGTGACGGACATCGTTTCCGTCGCCCGTGCGTGCGAGGACGCCGGCGCGGATGGGCTGAGCCTCATCAACACCGTGCAGGCCATGCGCATCGATCTGTACACACGCCGGCCTCTGCTGGCAAACGGCACCGGCGGGCTGTCCGGTCCGGCCATCTTCCCGCTGGCGGTGCGGATGGTGTACCAGGTGTACGAGGCGGTGTCCATCCCCATCGTGGGCCTGGGCGGCGTAAGCTCGGCGGAGGACGTGATAGAGATGATGCTGGCCGGGGCGACGGCCGTAGAGGTGGGCGCGGCCAACCTTGTGGACCCCTATGCCTGCCGGGAGATCATCGCGGCCCTGCCGGCGGTGATGGATAAGTACGGGATAAAAGAACTCAGGGATATGATAGGAGGCGCCCATGGGTAAGGATGTGATCGTGGCCTGCGACTTTTCCAGCGCACAGGCCGTATACGGATTTCTGGACAAATTCCAGGGGGAGAAAAAGCCCTTCGTGAAGATCGGAATGGAGCTGTACTACGCCGAGGGGCCCCAGATCGTGCGCCAGATCAAGGCGCGGGGGCATAAGATCTTCCTGGACCTGAAGCTGCACGACATACCCAACACGGTGAAAAAGGCCATGGCGGTGCTGTCTGGCCTGGACGTGGACATCTGCAATCTGCACGCGGCGGGCACCACCGCCATGATGCAGGCGGCACTGGAGGGACTGACCCGCCCCGACGGCACCCGGCCGCTGCTCATCGCGGTGACCCAGCTGACCAGCACCGACCAGCAGAGCATGGAGCGGGACCTGCTCATCCATGAACCCATGGACCAGGTGGTGCTCCACTACGCCGAGACGGCCAAGGCGGCCGGCCTGGACGGGGTGGTGTGCTCGCCCTTGGAGGCGGGGAAGGTGCACGAGCGCTGCGGCGCGGGCTTTCTCACCGTCACCCCCGGCGTGCGCTTTGCCGAAGGGGACAAGGGCGACCAGAAGCGGGTCATGACGCCCGCCCAGGCGAAGCAGGCCGGCTCGGACTACATCGTAGTGGGCCGGCCCATCACAGCGGCGGCCGATCCAGTAGCTGCATATGTGCGCTGCGTGGAAGAATTTGTGGACTGAGGTGAGCAAAATGGAACTGAAAACGCTTATCGCGAAGGACCTTTTGAAGATCAAAGCGGTGTTCTTCCGGCCGGAGGAGCCCTTCACCTGGGCCAGCGGCATCAAGAGCCCGGTGTACTGCGACAACCGCCTGACCCTGACCGCGCCGGAGGTGCGCGATGACGTAGAGAATGGGCTGGCCCAGCTGGTGCGGGAGCACTATCCCGACGCGCAGGTGCTCATGGGCACCTCCACCGCCGGCATCGCCCACGCGGCCATCACCGGCCACATCATGGGCCTGCCCATGGGCTACGTGCGCTCCGGGGCCAAGGACCACGGCCGGAAAAACCAGATCGAGGGCGC
>CANPXW010000109.1 GCA_947587025.1 uncultured Oscillospiraceae bacterium | reverse complement strand
AGCAACAACAGCCGGTACGCGGGGCGGCTCTGGGCGGACAAGTCGGTCATCGCCAACACGAACGGCGCGGCCAGCGTCACGCTGACCGCGGCCGATGACGGCGTTGTTGATACCATCAGCACCAACGAGGACTTCCTGCACGTATTTTCGCTGCTGGGTTCCAGCCAGGTGGTGAACGAGTTCACCCCGGCGGACATGGCCCTTGTGCTGGATATCTCCGGCTCTATGGGCTCCCCGGAGGCGGGGGAGGTCGAGAGTTGGATCTACGCGGCCGAGACGTATGAAGAGGACAGCCCGGACCTGGGAACCTATGTGGGCAACACAGCCGATGTGAAGAATCCGTCCGCGGACGATAACGGCATCCCGGACAGGATCGACCCTCTCATGCCGGAGAACAACGTATATGCTGGCGGCAACGTGAGCGGCCAGATGGCGGAGAATACGTTGACCACTTACAACGACTATCTGACGAAGGTCAATCGCCTGGTCAACCAGATGAAGACCCTCCATGAGGATGGCAACTTTGACGCGAATGACGTGACTGCGCTCAAAGCTATTCAGGACTGTGGCGCGACGGAGGATAATTATGAGGCGCTGTATGCGGCCTATAACACATATTATGATAGCATCAAGGACATAAGGGACTACAATCCCTGGGTCAGCGATGGAAATACCGAGCGTATCGCCTGCTGGCCCTCGGACGGATGGAAGACCGCATGGAAAGCGGCAACTGGCGGAGAGGAACCTGCCAACCCCATGCAGGGAGCGAACAACGCCCCCAACCGTATGTATGAGGTGATCAACGCGACCAACGAGTTCATCGACCAATTCCTGGCGCTGAACCCGGAGAACCGGATCAGCGTGTTGGTGTATGACTCCGTGGCCACGGTGCTGATGCCCATGGCCACCTATGAGCGGGCAGCGGACGGAGTGTACCTCACCGCCAAGAAGCACCACTGGCAGAGCTGGGGCAACGGCCAGTGGGCCTCCACGGTCACGGCCAAAGCCAAGGTGATCGGCGGCGTCACGGAGGGCGACCCCGTTAAGGTGAACGATGATTATACCGCCAGCGTGACCAGCTGGTCCAACACGGACACCATGTGCGCCATCAACGCGGGCCTGGACGTGCTTGCCACCTCTTCCGACGCATATCATGACCTGGACGAGCGCGTCCCGGTGATGGTGCTGATGACCGACGGCGCGGCCAACACCGTCCTCACCGGCGGCAGATTGGATGCTGTTGGCACACCTGCCTCCTGGACCATGGGCGCCGTAAACACCACAACCGATGAAAATATGTCCAGGTTCAACAGGTACGACGGTTTCGTGTTGAGCAGCTATAAAGCGACTGCGAGCAGCGGGGCTACTGAAAGAAATTATAATATGCTGCCCGCCGCGTTCAAGGACCAGACCACCGTGGGCTTGAAGGTGTACGGCGCGGGCAATGGACACCTCTATTGCAGTGAGTATCAGCGGCAGCCGGTGATCATACAGACGCTTATGAGCGCCGCCTACCAGAAGACCCGGGTGGAGCAGCACTACAACAATAACGGCGAAGGCGCTGATAGTACCGTTAAATACCCGACGACCGAGGCGGGCCAGGAGGCGTGGGCGCACGCCCTGATCTACACCATCGGATACGACGTGGCCGCCTATGGCGGCGATGAAGTAACCGAGGTCTGCAGGGAGATACTGGACCCGGCGAATTATTTTACCGCTGAACATCAAGGCACAGGCGATGCCTATAAAACGTATTACACCGGCTGGAAGGACAATACCGGTGATCAGACTATGCAGGTCAACGTGGGGCCTAGTTACAACTCCGGCGGGACTTCGTCCATTGACGGTACAGCCAACGAAAATCTGGAACTGCACTTCACCCTGACCCAGAGCGACTTGGATGGTACGGGCGTTGAAAAGGAAGACATCATCCGCAACATCGGCTACGACACCCATAGCTATGACGCCACCACCGTCAGCGGCGGCGCTGACATCGGCTCGATATTCGACCAGATCCTGCACGAGATCCGCCGGTCGGTGTTCGTCCCGGTGGGCGGCGAGAACGACGCCGGGGCCGAGAACTCCGTGACCTATACCGACCCCATCGGGCAGTACATGGAGGTCAAGGACGTGACCAACCTGGTCCTGTTCGGCCAGGTCTATGATGTCACCCCGACCGCGGTGTACGATTGGGATTGGAACAACAGCTGGATGCTGGCGCATACAGAAGAGGCGGGGTCAGGCGAATTCCCCATGGGCTGGTACACCGACGAGGACCCCGAGACGGCGAAGAAGGTCACCGACGGCAGCTGGGCCAACGGCGATGTGTTCCGGGTGGGCTATAAGACCGCCCAGCAGTTCCTGCCGACGGTGACGATCCAAGACCCGAGCAGCGCGGACGAAAAGGTGAAGCAGACGGAGTACACCTTCTACCGTCTGAACTATGACGATGCGTCGGGCGTGCGGAGTACGTGGCGGGTGAACCCGGCGTTCGCGTCCAACTTCGACGCGGGTTATTATGATAAGGACTATAAAATCATAGATACTGCCGAGCAGAAACGGCTGACTGACATCGCCGACAATGGCGCCGCGGGCGTCATCCCCGACGGCGTGTACCGCTTGAGCGACATCCGCATCTGGGTGGAGGACAGCAGCGACTATGTGTACGAGGGCGGCAATATCCAGTCCGGCGGCTTCGACGAGGCCCTGCGTGTGGACGTGCCGGCCAGCGCCATGCCCATGGAGGTCGTGACCATCGACGCCGTGGAGCAGGAAGAAAACGACAAGGAACCCATCGCGTACACCTATTCCGACAACCTGGGCACCGTTGCCGCCAAGCCCCTGCGGGTGATATACAGCGTGGGCGTCCAGGACGACGTGAAGATGGACTCTGGCAACGTCGATGTCAGCCTGCTGTATGACACCTATGTCAACGAACACACCAGCGGCAGCGTCATCTGGTTCATCTCCAACTTCCATACCGGCGAGAAGGGCGACGCCTCCATCAGCTTCTCGCCCAGCGACGCCAACCGATTCTATGTGTTCCAAAAGAACCTGGCGCTGTATACGGCCAGTAAGACGCCTAACCTTGATGGTGAGAATTTGTTCCTGGACGCCGATAATAGCAAAAAAGTAAACACCACGGGAACCATCCAGACCAAGGACGGTACGATCCTTACGCCCGTGACAACTGCCGGAGCGATCAGGTCCAAGGATACCTATTATATCGTGGGCGAGTACTATGTGCGCGGAAGTGACAAGGTCGGCGAGACAGGTAAAGACAAGGCCGAACTGAAGCACTTCGTGGTGGAGCGCCAGGGCGAGGATTTCGGCTCCGGCGTCATCGAGGGCGAGGGCGTGGCGGCCGGCGCCTACCTGTGCTGGTATAACCCCATCACCGGCGCGACCGTGGACTATATGAACTCCACCGGCACAGCTCTCACCCCCAAGCCCGTGGAGGGCGATTGGGTCGTGGCGGCCAAGGTGGGCGGCTTCCGGGCCGGGAACCTGGAGCCGCAGCCGAAGGGTGAAAACACCACCGGAACGGCGACGCACTATTACTTCCCCCAAGTCAGCGAATCCACCAGCGGCGGGGACCTGGCCGAGGGCCTGGTCATGAACGTCTTCATGGGCAACAACGGCCGCCTGGAGCTTCAGGACACCCGCCTGCTGGTCACCAAGCGGGTTGCCAACGCCCCCGAGGACGCAAACGCCGACGAGTTATTCAACTTCCAGGTCTATGTGGATGACGATGCTTATGTCGGCAACGTCAACGCCATCGTGGTCCGCTATGACGAATATAGCGGCCTGTGGCGCCAGCGGATCAGTTCCATCGAACTGGTCACCGACAACCAGGGCTTCCTGATAAAGGATGACGAGACCCGCGTCACCGCCGATGCGAACGGCAAGATCGATCCGAATGGCACATACAACATCTACTTGGGCAGCGACACAGAGGACCTTACGATCTTCAGCACCACCGACACCTATGGCGGCGAATACGGCGCCGAGATCAGCAAGGGCGACGTGGAGATATACTACGATACCAGCCTGGTGGATACGCCGACTAACCGATACCAACCCGCCGACGAGACACACGGCGACATCAAACTGACTTATCAGCCTGCTGGCGACGGCACCTATGCGGCCGGCACCCGCTTGTACCATGTGCAGGGCTATGTGGTGCCGTCCAGCGAAGCCGACAATGCCAGCGACGGCTACACTCCCAGCGTTAAAACAACGACGCGCATCCAGGCGGTCCAGATGACCCTTGGTCAGGATATGGCTCTGCGTAGCGGCACGATGTTCTCCGTCCCCGATGGCGGACCCGCTATCCGCATCAACTACCTGACCAAGGAGGTCACCTTCGGCCTGAACAACGCGGACGAACTCTACGACAAGACCTCCTTCAAGAACCCGAGAAGTGCCGCAGCCCACACGGCGGAAGAAATCTTTAAGCATACGGCAAACATCCAGCTGCGTAACGGCGAGGGCCTTCAGTTCCCCGGCATCGGTTTGCAGCACGACTTCCGCGTCACGGAGAAACTCTCCGCTGATCAGGTCGCGGAGGGCTATGGCCTGCTGCGCGCCCGCCTGGTGCAGTATCTGAACTTCGTGGACTATGTGGTCAGCGAAAATGCGAACAACGTGGGCGGCGGCACCGAAGGAACCGTCACCACCAATGCAGGCAACGCCCTCGTGGATGGGTATTACCAGTTCACGAATGGGGCTAACGGCTCGGTGTCCGATGTGAACCTCTTGGACACCACGCCCAATAACTGCGCCTACTTCGATGACGGCCACGGCAGCGCCGATGGCAGCGGCTATTACTCCCTCTACGGCGACACCGCCAACCTGGAAAAAGCCGTACATTATATCAACTATGCGCCGGAACTCAAGAAGACCGAGATAACGGCCGGCGGCACGCCCGTCACCGAGGCCAACTTCTCCACTGACATGGACGGGACCGTGACTGGCCCGCTGGTCCAGGTGGGCGACGAGATCACCTACGAGATACGCTGGGAGAACCAGGAGCAGAACGGAACGCCGCTGGTGCCCTCCGAGGCGAAGGTGGTCGTCACCGATGAACTGGACAAGGGCGTGGACTTCGTCAGCGCGGGGTATAACGCCGTTTGGACGTGGACGGATATCGACGAAGACGAGAGCGTCCATCCGGATGCAGTCCCTGCCAGCGTTGAACTGAAAGCCAACGAGGACGGGACCCCGCCGACTGCCCCGGCGACCAGTGGCAATCCCGATTGGGAACACCCCAAGGACGGCGACGTGGAGATCGCCTATGACGCGGACACCCGCACCGTCACCTGGACCATCTGGGCCGACAAGAGCCAGAAGGGCGCGGTGAAGCTGACCGTGAAGGTCAACGAGGACG
>CANPXW010000108.1 GCA_947587025.1 uncultured Oscillospiraceae bacterium | reverse complement strand
GAGGTTTTTCTCATGCTAAAGCTATTTTTCTTCCCCCGGTAGAACCGGGGGTTATTTCCCACGCCTAAAGGCACCAACGTGAACGCCCCCGTCCTATCTGGACGGGGGCGCTTTGCGCTGCAGCGGGCCGCAGCCTTCTCGTTTGAAAGGAGCTTGCTCCTTTCAAACGACTTTACACCAGTTCTATCACAGCCATCTCGGCCGCGTCGCCCCGGCGGGTGCCGGTGCGGGTGATGCGGGTATAGCCGCCGTTGCGGTCGGCATACTTCACAGCCAGCTCGTCAAAGACCTTCTTGGCCACGTCCTCCCGGGTGATGAACTTCAGGGCCAGACGGTAGTTGGCCAGGCCCTTCTTCTTCCCCAGGGTGATCATGCGCTCGGCCAGAGGACGGACCTCCTTGGCGCGGGTGACCGTGGTCTCGATGCGGCCGTTGGCCAGAAGGTCGGTGACCTGCTGGCGGAGCATGGCCATGCGGGCAGCCGTCGGCTTGCCGAGCTTACGAGTTCCAGGCATTTTCGTTTACCTCCAAATGTGAGTGTCGGTGGCGGTCACTTGCTGTCGTCGTCGCTGGCCAGGCTCAGGCCCATCATCGCCAGCTTCTGGATGACCTCCTCCAGGCTCTTGCGGCCAAGGTTGCGCACCTTGATCATCTCGTCCTGGGTCTTGGACACCAGGTCCTCCACCGTGTTGATGTTTGCGCGTTTCAGGCAGTTGAAGCTGCGCACAGAAAGGTCCAGCTCCTCGATGGTCATCTCCATGACCTTGTCCTTGACCGATTCGGTCTTCTCCACCACCGTGGAGCCCATGCTCAGGCTCTGGCTCAGGTCGGTGAACAGGGTGAAGTGGTCGCACAGGATCTTGGCGCCCAGGCTCACCGCGTCCCGGGGGGAGATGGTCTTATCGGTCCAGACCTCCAGTGTCAGCTTGTCATAGTCCGTCTGGTTGCCCACGCGGGTGTTCTCCACGGCGTAGTTCACCTTCAGGACAGGGGTGTATATGGAGTCGACAGGGATGACGCCGGCCACGGCCTGGACGGGCTTGTTCTTCTCTGCGGGTACGTAGCCCCGGCCGTGGGAGATGGTCATCTCCATAGACAGGGAGGCGTCCGGGCCCAGGGTGGCGATGTGCAGCTCGGGATTGAGGATCTCCACCTCGCCGTCCGCCTTGATGTCGGCGGCGGTGACCTCGCACTCCCCCTCGGCCTCGATATAGACGGTCTTGGGGCCCTCCCGATGCAGGCGGGCGATCAGGCTCTTGATGTTCAGGACGATCTCCGTCACATCCTCCTTCACGCCGGGGATGGTGGAGAACTCATGCTGCACGCCGTTGATCTTGATGGTCGTGACGGCCGTACCGGGCAGAGAGCTCAGGAGCACACGCCGCAGGGAGTTGCCCAGGGTCGTGCCGTAGCCCCGCTCCAGCGGCTCCACGATGAATTTCCCATAGCTCTCGTTCGCCGGGCTTTCCACGCATTCGATGCGCGGCTTTTCGATCTCTATCACGTAGTCGTTACCCTCCTTTGAAATTTACGCCAAAGGCGCTGCGGATCTCAGCTTACCAACTTGTGAGGGTCTTACTTGGAATACAGCTCGACGATGAGATGCTCCTCGATGGGCAGGTCGATGTCCTCCTTGGCGGGAACGCCGGTCACCTTGGCGAGCATGTTCGCCGCGTCGTAGTCCAGCCACTTGGGCGGCTGACGGGACGCGTTGGCCTCGATGTTGGACTTGATCTTGTCCAGGTCGCGGCTGGAAGCCTTCACGGCGACCACCATGCCGGGCTTGACCAGGAAGCTGGGCACGTCCACCTTCCGGCCGTTGACGGTGAAGTGGCCGTGGGTGACCAGCTGGCGGGCCTCAGGGCGGCTCATGGCGAAGCCCAGGCGATAGACCACGTTGTCCAGGCGGGACTCCAGGATGGACAGAAGGTTCTCGCCGGCCTGGCCGGGACGGCGCTCGGCCATGTCGAAGTACTTGCGGAACTGGGCCTCCAGCACGCCGTAGTACCGCTTGGCCTTCTGCTTCTCACGCAGCTGCAGGCCGTATTCGGAGGTCTTGCTCCGGCCCTGGCCGTGCATTCCGGGAGGATAGGGGCGCGCGGAGAGCGCGCACTTGTCGGTATAGCACCGGTCGCCCTTCAGGAAGAGCTTCTGGTTCTCACGGCGGCACATACGGCACACCGCATCAGTATATCTTGCCATAATTACGTTTCCTCCCTTACATCAGACGCGGCGGCGCTTGGGCGGACGGCAGCCGTTGTGGGCGATGGGCGTCACGTCCTTGATCATGGTGACCTCCAGGCCGGCGGTCTGCAGGGCGCGGATGGCAGCCTCACGGCCGCTGCCGGGACCCTTGACGAACACTTCGACGGTCTTCAGGCCGTGCTCCATGGCGGCGCGTGCGGCGGTCTCAGCGGCGGTGGAAGCGGCGAACGGAGTGGATTTCCGGCTGCCCCGGAAGCCCATGCCGCCGGCGCTGGCCCAGCTGATGGCGTTGCCGTTGGTGTCGGTCACGGTGACCATGGTGTTGTTGAAGGAAGAGCTGATGTGGACCTGGCCCTTCTCGATGTTCTTCCGCTCTCTGCGGCGGGTACGAACGACCTTCTTACCCTTCTGAGCAGTTGCCATTTTCTCTTCCCTCCCTTACTTCTTCTTGTTGGCGATGGTGCGCTTGGGTCCCTTGCGGGTGCGGGCGTTGGTCTTGGTCCGCTGGCCGCGCACGGGCAGGCCCTTCCGATGGCGGTTGCCACGGTAGGAGCCGATCTCCATCAGCCGCTTGATGTCCAGAGCGTTCTGGCGGCGCAGGTCGCCCTCCACAACATACTCCTTGTCGATGCACTCACGCAGCTTGGCCTCCTCCGCCTCGGAGAGGTCCTTCACGCGGGTGTCCGGATTGATACCGGTCTCTTCCAGTATTTTCTTCGCAGAAGTCCTGCCGATGCCGTAAACATAGGTCAGACCTATCTCCACGCGCTTGTCTTTGGGCAGGTCAACGCCGGCGATTCTTGCCATCTTTCTCGATCAGTCCTTTCTTCAAAGATAGGTTCTCAACCCTGTCTCTGCTTGTGCTTCGGGTTGGAGCAGATCACCATGACCCGGCCATGGCGTTTGATGACTTTGCATTTCTCGCACATGGGCTTTACACTGGGCCTAACTTTCATGTCGTAAGCCTCCTTAAATATCTAACGCGGTACTTGGTTGGTTACTTCGTGCGCCAGGTGATACGGCCTTGTGTCAGGTCGTAGGGCGACATCTGCACCGTTACCTTGTCTCCCGGCAGGATGCGGATGAAGTTCATCCTCAGCTTGCCCGAGATATGGGCCAGGATGGTGTGTCCGCCGCCGATGTCCACCCGGAACATGGTGTTGGGCAGGGATTCGACCACCGTGCCCTCCAGCTCGATAACGTCATCTTTCGCCAAGAAGTCTTCCCTCCTTCGCTGCGGCCTGGGCGGCCGCCTGTGCCAATGTCTGCCTGATCTCGCTGTCCGCCGCCGGAGCGGTATCGCCCCGAGCGACGATGCGCACATGCTTTGGGCTCTTGCCCTTGGGATTTGCCAGCTTCCGGAGCCGGCCGTCGCACAGCAGCAGCCGCTGCCCACGCGTGCCGGTGACCATATACAGCGTTCCCGCGTCATGCCCCGCCAGGGACAGGACCACGTCATACGGTGCGGGCGTTCTCATTCAGAGGTCCTCCGCCCAGGTCAGTATCTCCGGCTCGCCGTCGGTGATGAGGATGGTGTTCTCGTAATGGGCCGAGAGGCTGCCGTCGGCCGTCTTGACCGTCCAGCCGTCCTTGAGGACCTTGACCTCCCAGGTGCCCGCGTTCACCATCGGCTCCACCGCGATGGTCATGCCCTTCACCAGGACGGGACCATGTCCGGCTCTGCCGAAGTTGGGTACCTCCGGCGCCTCGTGCATCTGGGCGCCCACGCCGTGGCCCACATATTCCCGCACCACCGAGCAGCCACAGCTCTCCGCGTACTGCTGTACGGCGTGGGATATGTCCCCGACGCGGTTGCCCGCACGGGCGAACTTGATCCCCTCGAAAAAGCTCTGCCGCGTGACGGCGATGAGGTTTTTCGCCGCCTCTGTGCAGGACCCTGCAACATAGGTCCCGGCACAGTCGCCCACATAGCCCTTCCAGGTGGCCCCCACGTCCACGGAGACGATGTCGCCTTCCCGTATGACCCGGTGGCCGGGGATCCCGTGGATCACTTCATCGTTGATGGACAGGCACACGCTGGCGGGAAAACCGCCATAGCCCAAAAAGGTGGGCGTCGCGCCGCTCTTCTCGATGAAGCGCCTTACTTCCCGGTCGATCTCGGCCGTGGTCACGCCTGGGCTCACCATTTCCCGGGCCAAAGTCCGGGCAGCCGCGGTAATTCGCCCCGCCTGACGCATGATCTCGATCTCCCGTGGGGATTTGATGATGATACTGCTCATATCCCCAATGCCTTCATTATCTCCGCCGTGTTCTCCTCGATGGAGGGCTTGTTTTCCACGGTTTTGAGCTTGCCGCGCTCACGGTAGAACGCGATGAGGGGCTCCGTCTGCTCGTGATAGGTACGAAGCCGGTCCAGGACCGTCTCCGGCGCGTCGTCGGCGCGGATGATGAGCTCAGAGCCGCACTTGTCGCACACGCCCTCCTTGGCAGGCGGGGCGTTGACCACGTGGTAGGTCGCGCCGCAGGCGGGGCACACCCGCCGGCCGCTCATGCGCTCCACGATGGTCTGGTCCGGCACCTCCAGGTCCAGGGCCGCGTCGATCTCGATGCCCTGTTCCTCCATGGCCTGGGCCTGGGGGATGGTCCGGGGCACGCCGTCCAGGATGAATCCCTTGGCGCACGCCGGACCGGCCAGGGCCTCGGCCAGGATACCGATGATCACGTCGTCCGGGACCAGCCTGCCCGCGTCCATATAGGACTTGGCCTGCAGGCCCACGGGCGTGCCGGCCTTCACGGCCGCGCGCAGGATGTTGCCGGTGGAGATGGTGGGCACGCCCAGCTTTTGGGAGATGATCTCCGCCTGGGTGCCCTTTCCCGCGCCGGGGGCGCCGAGCATGATGATCTTCATATCAGCGCCCTCCCGCTCACTCCAGGAAGCCCTTGTAGTGCCGCATGAGCAGCTGGCTCTCCAGGGCCTGTACAGTCTCCAGGGCCACGCCCACCACGATGATGATGGAGGTGCCGCCCAGGGAGATGCCCAGGCTGGAGGCGGTGTTGGAGTACATGCTCACGATATAGGGCACGGCGGCGATGATGCACAGATACAGGCTGCCAAACAGGGTGATCTTATTGAGCACCTTCTGGATGAACTCGCTGGTGGGCTTGCCCGGGCGGTAGCCGGGGATGAAGCCGCCGTTCTTGCGCAGGTTGTTGCTGATCTCGATGGGGTTGAACTG
>CANPXW010000107.1 GCA_947587025.1 uncultured Oscillospiraceae bacterium | reverse complement strand
ACAAGATACTTACCCGGCTCCAGGCAGTAGGCCGGTTCCTCGTTGGCATATATGATATGCCTGGAACTGCCGTTGCCACCGACCCAGCGCCCATCGTAATAAAAAGAGCTTACATACTTGATAACGCTGCCGGATGAATTGTAGCAGCCTCTTACGGCGATAGTCGCGGTGCCAGCGGCTATGGACATCATCAACGGACTTCCCTCCGGGGGATTGTTAGGGCCCTCGAAAATACCCTCGCCCCACGGTTCTTCAAAATACGGCTCGTTTTCGCTGGGGGGATCAACTTCCGGGGAAGTTCCGGGCGAGTCCTGCGGGGCCTCAGTAGGAGATGCCGTGGGCTCTGCTGTGGGTGCGGTGGCAGGCGTGGCCGTGGGCGCGGCGGTTTCTGCCGGGGTGGGTGTCTCTGCCTCCGGCGCGGGCGTGGCCTCCGTGGTCGGTTCGCCCTCCGGCTCCGCGCTGGGCGGGGCGTCGTCCGCGAAGGCTCCCACGGCGCACAGGCTCAATGCCAAGATCACGGCAAGCGCCAGAGACAGGATGCGCGTCATAGATTTCAAATGTTGTCCTCCTTATAGATTAGATTTGTACGCCGGGATAAAAGAAAGAATAGGTCTATCACCTCCCTCCGGGTTGGATTTGTATATAATAAAAGGCCCACCTTGGCGGCGGGCCTCGTTGACGGCAAAATAAATCTCATGGTGAGACGCATTTCTGCGTGGGGGCAAACAAAAATACGTCTCACCATGAGACGTATTTCCAGATACAAGCCAGGGCGTAACTCGGATGGCTATGCTTTTGAGCCACATCCTCATTGGAAAAGATATAGGGCAAACTTCGACAGAGTATTGCAAAAGGCGTAACTCGAATGGCGGGCATTTGAGTTACGCCTCAGCTGAAAAACGTGCGATAGCAAGGTATTTATATCAGATATGTCAAGGACATACACATTTTCGTATTGATTTCCACCATATTTTGTGGCATTATTTGATTATGGGCGGCTCATCTGGTGGTTTGGCGTATGCTAATGTCGTTCCGAACCTTAGAGCGTTCGGTTCGCATCCGAGAGGTCGAGGGTTCGAATCCCTTCGTCTCCACCATCACGCAAAAACCTGCTGGATCGGCATGATTCAGCAGGTTTTTGCAATTCGATAGATACCTGTCTGCCGTATAGCCCCGCGTTCAGGCAGTTCTTCCAAGCTGTAGATCACTTCCTCCAAAGCATCTGCCATATTGACGGCGGTGCCTGGGGCAAGCAGATTATGAGCGATATAGAAGTAGATGTTGTCCAAATCGCGGCTGGCACGGGAATAAAGCTTGACAGTATATCTATCCAAGGTGTTTCCTCCGCAGAGCAGGAAGGGCAGTTCTGGCATCCATGAGAACACCGTCCGCCTCATATTCCTTTTCCGCTTCACGGATAGCGGCATCGGTGTGTGCGGTCCCGATCAGCTCGTCGTATGTCTCCATGCTCATCACCACTAAATCGCCATAGCCATTTTTGGTGATGAACAGCGGCTCACGGTTTGCGTGACAGAGTTCGGAGATCTCGGTGGTATTTCGCAGATCGGTGATCGGTCTGATTTGTGGCATGATCCTAAGCCTCCTTTCATGCACATAATTATAGCAGAATTATGCGCAAAACGCAATACGAACATTCATCAACATCGGTACCAGGCCATTTTCGTCATCATGGGCGGGCAATTACCAAGTCCCATGCGAGCGCATGGTCCTCGGTAATTGCCCAAAGGTGTAACTCCGATGGGTACCCAACAGAATAGCATCCGAGAGGTCGAGGGTCCGCCTCCCGCCAGCTATAAAAGAAAAAGTACTTCCAAGGGGGATATAGATATGAAATGCAAACGGACCGTCTGCATGGCTCTTGCGGTCATGATGGTGATGTGCCTTTTCCCGGCGGGGGGCTATGCCCAGGAGGAGCCAGCCGGCCTTATGGAAGAGGCCGTGGAGCTCGGCATCGCGTGGGAGGAGCTCCTTGCAGAGCCGGAACGCCCTATCACCGTGGGGGAGCTTGTGTCGCTGATGGAAAACGCCCTGGCCGTTATGGGCAAGTCCGATGCCAACGAGAGCCTTCTCGCGTTCTCCGAGAGCCGCTCCGACGGAGAGGGCGTGCAGCGCCATGAGCTTGCGCAGCTTCTCTACGGCGTGTATCAGGACGTGACGGCCGGGTACAGCTTCCCGGTGAACGCCGCCGTGATCTATTACGAGGCCGGCGGAGGACTTAAAGAGTTTCACGCGTGGGACTGCCCGGACTACGACGAGATCAACGAGCTGACCTGCGATGATATGGAGTCCGGCAATTATGCCGTGTGCGCCTTTGACAGGACGAACGGCGACAAGCTGATGCCGCTGTACGACGACTGGACCTTCCGTCCCACGGCGGAAGTGACCGTGCAGGCGGCGGTGGGGACGGTACTGCGCTTTTCCCGTTCCTTTGAGAAGGACCCCGTTTTTGTGGATGTGACCGACGAGGCGGCCGGCCGGCACACCATCGACCCCGCCCTGTACACCGGCGGGACCACGCTGCCGGACGCGACCAACCAGGACCTTCCCCTGTGGCGCGGCTGCAACATCGGTTTCAGGAGCATGTTCAACGGCGCGCTCGGCTGGAATCCGGACGACTCGTTTGTGGAGGGCAACCTGGACTACATCAAAGAGCTGGGCATGAACTACGTTCGCCTCCGCCTGACCTGGGGCTATTTCCAGGGACCGGACTTTGCCGAGGATAACGTGGTGAACCTCTCGCGGCTGGAGCAGCTAGACGAGATCATCTCCTGGTGCATGGAGCGGGACATCCACGTCCAGCTTGTGTTTTCCGACGTGCCCAATTTGGATTACGACGCAGTATACGACAGCATAGACGATTGGTACAACGCCTGCAACGCCGTCTTTACGGATGAGACGGTGCGGGATAACGTGACCGTCTTCTGGCGGATGCTGGCCCGGCGCTACGCGGACATCCCTAACAACTACCTGAGCTTCAACCTGATGAACGAGTGCGTTCCCGCCGATGACGAGAATTATGTCTGGGCGTTTGCGGACGCGGTGAACGCCATCTGGGAGCAGTCCCCCGGGCGCGTGATCGTCGCGGATGTCCTGCCATCCATTTCCGTGACCGGGGCGGTCTCTGTGATCGGGGCGAGCATGGCCGAGCTGGGCTGCGCGCTGTCGTACCACTTCTACGATATAAAAGACATTTCCATGGTGTCGCCCGAAAAGGAAGCGGCCGAGCCGGGATTTTATGAGAGCCTCACCGGGATGCCCAGTTTTGTGAACGCCAATATCTATAGTCAGACTTTCGGAGGGGGAGACCCGACCGTGGGCCTCCCGGAAGAGGCGAAGGGCGCGCTCCGGTTCACCGGGGCCGTGGGCGGCGCGACGCTGTCCGTCACCGTAGGTAGTCTGGCCTCCTTTGACACGACCATGCGTCTGGCCGCAGACGGGCAGACCCTTTATGAGGGCATGGAGCCGTATACATACGACGAGGCGACGGATTATATCGGCGTGAATGTACCGGTGACCGTCACCATCCCGGAGGGCGCCGGCAGCTTTGAGATCGCCTGCCCGGAGGGTGGCTTTTCCATTTCGGATATATCCCTGCGTCTGTCCGACGGGACGGAGCCTGTGCTGATGCCCATTGACGATTGGTGGGCAGGTATGGCGCCGGCGGAGGTGACGGTCGGCGAGGACGGGAAATGCACCAGTACGCTTTCGCTGGCAGACATCAGGCGGGATGGAATGACTTTCGCAGACCTGGTCGGTGTTGTCAAGCAGTACGGTGTGGATATTATGGTGGGCGAATGCGGCATTTTTGAGGGCGGCGATCCGATGGCTGCCGGTATCTCCCAGGCCGCCACGGAGGCGATCCTGAAAGATGAGATCGACTTTTTTGAGGGGCTCGGCCTGGCCTGGGCCTGCGAATACGTAGGCCGGTACGCCCTTGTGACGCCCGCGCCTTACCTCGAGGGGGTCGAATTCTGGGACCTGGACAACAGCCCATACTATGCCAATGTGGAGATGGGCGAATTCTTAGAAGAAATACTGGCCGAATAACACCTGCCGTCGGCCGGCGGGCAGGGAAAGCGCCGGAGGCACAGCCTCCGGCGTTTTCCTTTGCGCAAAATTTCCCGTTGACAATATGGGATAAATCCTATATAATGCAGACAGAGACAGAGAGCGCGAGGATACAGAGCATGAGATTCGGTATCGTATTCTACGACAGGCCGGACGGCTCGGAGCCGGTCAGGGAATTTCTGGACGGGCTGAACGTGAAGATGCGGGCCAAGATGGTGCGCGCCATCGAGCTGCTGGCGGCCAACGGGCCGGACCTGCGGGAGCCCTATTCCAAGCCCGTCGGGGACGGGATGTTCGAGCTGCGGGTGCGGCTGGCTACGGACAGCACCCGCATCCTGTACTTCTTTTACGCGGGGCAGCGGGTCGTGCTGGCCCATGGCTTTGTCAAGAAGACGGACAGGATACCACAGGGACAGCTGGACATGGCGATGAAGTATCGGGCGGAGTATATGGCCAGAGAGGAGCTTTGATATGACCGATTTCAACGAGTATGTGAAACAGCAGATGAAGGATGCGGCATTCCGGCGGGAGTACGAGGCGCTGGAGCCGGAGTTCACCATCATCCAGGCGCTGATCGACGCGCGCAAGGCCTCCGGCCTGACCCAGAAGCAGCTGTCCGACATCACCGGCATCGCCCAGGCGGACATCAGCAAACTGGAAAACGGCAACGCCAATCCCTCCCTGCGGACGCTCCAGCGTCTGGCCAACGGGATGGGCGCGGAGCTGAAGATCGAGTTCGTGCGCACCAGCGATCGGGAGCAGACGCCCTGAGGGAGGAGCTTATGTACGATTTTGACACCCTGACCGACCGCCGGGGGACCAACTCCCTGAAATGGAACGTGGCGGAAAATGAGCTGCCCATGTGGGTGGCGGATATGGACTTTCTCACCGCGCCGCCCATCACCGAGGCGGTGGCGGCCTGCGCCCGGCACGGCATCTGGGGATACACCATCCTGCCGGACGCCTGGTACGACGCCTACATCGGCTGGTGGCGGGACCGCCACGGCCTTTTGATGGAGCGGGACTGGCTGCTGTTCGCCGTCGGCATCGTGCCGGCCATCGGCAGCATCGTCCGGCGGCTGACCGCGCCGGGGGAGAAGGTGCTGGTCCAGTCCCCGGTGTACAACTGCTTTTTCTCCGCCGTCACCGAAAGCGGCCGGCAGGTGAAGGACTGCCCGCTGGCATATAACGGCAGGACCCAGTCCTATAGCATCGACTTCCACAAGCTGGACGTGGCTCTTTCCGACCCCCAGGTGACGCTGATGCTGCTGTGCAACCCCCACAACCCCACGGGGAACATCTGGGACCGGGGGAC
>CANPXW010000106.1 GCA_947587025.1 uncultured Oscillospiraceae bacterium | reverse complement strand
GACGTGACGCGCGGGCTAGCAACAAAGGGCTTTGCCCGTCTATGAAGAACCCCCGGCTTCGCCGGGGGGTTCCTATTACGTCTCTTTTTTGTATTCAATCAGGTCCCCCGGCTGGCAGTCCAGAAGGGAACAGAGTCGGTCGATGTTGTCCCAGGCGATGCCGGAGCCGTCCCGCAGCTTCTGGATGGTGCTCTCCGCCAGCAGCTTTTCCCGCCGGAGCCGGCCGGTATTGTAGCCCTTGTCCTTCAGAGCCTGCAATATGTCTATCTTATAGGCCAGAGCCATGGACGATTCTCCTTTGTAGAACGCACGAGAAAAAGTGTACTTTCCTATTGATTTTACACGATATTTAGTGTAAAATGAGAGAGACCACAGTTGGAGGTGTGTACAAATGAGCGCATTGGATGAGCTTTGGGAGGGAGAAATCGCGCCCTGGGAGAGAACGTACAGCCACGTGCCGGGGTATGAGCAGGCGATGGCGCGGCTGGCCGATGCGGATGCCCGGCTGCGCCAACAGCTTGGCGAAGAGCAAAGGCGGCTGCTGGACGAGGTGCAAGGTGAGGAAGATGAAATACATTTGCTCTGCCTGCAGGAAATGTTCCGTTACAGCTTTTCCCTGGGGGCGCGGCTGACGCTTGAGGTATTTACTTCACCCGGGACTGGAGTTCCCGGAGGGTGACGGCGTAGGCGTCCCGCTCGTGGGGCAGGACGGGCAGCTGCTCCGGCAGGTCCCAGCCCTGGTTCTTTGCCAGCAGGCGTATAAGCGCGTCCAGCAGGTCCGGGTTCTTCACCAGCAGCGGGCCGGTGATGTGGGTGGCAAAAATGTTCCCGTCGTGCCAGCCCTCCGGGCCAAGCTCGGCGTCGCTGCCGAAGCCCAGGGACAGGCGGGAGAACAGGGGGGCGCTCACTCCGTGGGTCAGAGAGCACTTGTTCATAAAGCCCACCACGGGGCTGTCCGTCAGATCGGTGTGGGCGATCACGTCGCCGGGGGCGCGCCTGTCGGTCTCCACGGTGGCGAAGTCCGCCAGGCCCAGCGCGGGATGGACCGTGCCGGCCGCGTCGGTGACGGACGCGCCCAGCGCCTCCATGGCGCTGCCGGTGAACAGCACCACCGCACCGGCCTCCGCAGCCGCCCGCAGGGCAGGGCCCTGGCCGGCCAGCCGCTCCAGAACGAATTTCTGGGTCCGCTCGGTGCCCGCGCCCATATAGATGAAGCCGGCCCCGGAAAAGTCGGGGGCGTCGTCGGCCATGAGCTTGCGCACGGTGACGGTCACGCCCAGCGCCTCCAGGTGGCGGCGCAGCACGGCGACGTTGGCGTGCTCCCCGTACAGGGACATCACGTCCGGGTAAAGATGCAGGATGGTCAGCTCCATGTCAGTTGCCTCCTTGTTCCAGCTGGACCAGGGAGAGCAGCTTGTCCCGGTCGGAGAAGCAGGTCATCACGTACAGGGGCAGGTCCCCCTCGGCTTTCAGCTGGGCGCATGCCGCAGAGATGCTCTCCTGCAGCACGATCTTTTCCGGGTCCACGCCGGTATAGTCAAAGCGCATGGCCAGGTCGTTGACGTACTTGCCGCACAGCCAGATGCGCCGGACGTGGGGCGTGTCCAGCCGGTCGAAGTCGATGTCCCACAGCCAGCTGGTCTCGCCGGTGAAGTACCGGCGGCTGACCGCGTCCACGATGACCATCACCTCGCAGGGCTCCGTCAGGGACCGGATGTAGTCCAGGTTGGTGTCGTAGGCCACGGAGTTCTCGTGCTTGGAGATCAGCAGAGTGCCCCGGTGGGCCCCTAGGCCGAAGCGGATGGTGCGGCCGTTTTTCAGGATGTAGTTGTCCACGGTGTCCGCCATCACGTCCGCCGGTATGCCCGCCAGGGAGCACACGGACCAGGCGGCCAGGATGTTGTAGATGTTGTAGATGCTGCGGAAGGCCAGGTGGATGTCGGTCCGGCCGTTGACGGTGAGCACGCCCTTTTGCAGGTCCAGGGCCGTGCCGGCAAAGTCGGGGGTCGGCCGGCTGTAGCCGCAGGCGGCGCATTTGTAGTGGCCGATGTGGGCATAGTGATAGCAGGAGTAGGTCAGCTTCCCCCGGCAGATGGGGCAGCGCTGGCCGTCGTCATACATGCCCCGGTGCTCCTTCGTACTGGAGGGGTTCTCCTCCAGGCCGAACCACTTGACCTTCGCCGGGTCGCGGCCCTGGGCGAAGGAGGCTACCAGCGGGTCGTCCGCGTTGAGGACGAGGGTGGTCTCCGGGCTGATAGAGGGACGGATGGCGTCGTACACCCACTCCTGGTGGCCGTTGCGGGTCAGCTGGTCACGGTACAGATTCGTTATCACATAGTGGGTGGGCCGGAACCATTTGAAGGTGTATTTGGTATATCGCTCGTCGCTCTCCAGCAGCAGCACGTCCCCGTGCAGCCGGCCGGTGAGGGTGCAGTTGGCCAGCAGCAGCGTGGCCACGCCCTCGGTCTGATTGGAGCCCTCCTTGTTGTAGATGACCTGGCGGCCGGCGGCGGTGAGGATGGCGGCGATCATCTCCACGGTGGAGGTCTTGCCGTTGCTGCCGGTGACGGCGATGATCTGCTCCGGCATGTGCACATATTGCAAGAAGGCCGGGCAGATGCGCAGCGCCAGCTCGCCGGGGAAGGACGTGCCCTTGTGTTTGGTGATCTTCAGCACCGGCCGGGACAGCTTGCCGGCCAGAAGCGCCAAGTAAAATCGTAGTTTTCCCATCAGGTGTTTTCCTATGCTTCCTCGCCCTGGGGCGGTCTTTTTCTCTGTGGATGTATCATGCCCATCCGTCGTATTTCGCCATCCTAGAAGTATAATACAGCCCGGCTGGAAAGTCAAACCGTTTTGACGAAAGACGGCCGGGACGCGGATAGGCGTCCCGGCCGTCGAGGGTCGTTCCATGGTCAGTTGTAAAGGTCCGGCAGCTTCATGTACTCGCCCAGATCCTCGCCCTGGGCCTGGGCCTTTTCGTATTCCTCCTGGTAGTCGATGCGGATGGCGTCGTGGATGTCGTCGGCCACGAACAGGGTGCCCTGGCCGTGCCAGAGCATATAGCCCTGGGGCACGCCCCCGTCGTAAAGCCCCGCCATCTGTTTGGAGATGGCCACGGAGTCGTACTTGTAGCCGTAGATGTCCCAGGTCTGCAGCCAGGTGCGCACCACCGCCGGGGAGGAGCACTCGTTCTGCCGGGCCAGCACGTGCTGGCTCCACTGCAGAAGGGTGTCGTAGGGGTGCTCGTAGTAGTAATAGTAGCCGTCGCTGGCGTTATAGCCGCCGAACAGAGCGGGATAGGGCATGCCGCTTATCACGTCCACCACCGTGCTGATGGCAGGCCAGTACTGGCCGTAGGCGGCCACGTACTCGTTGGCCACCTCGCCGAACACGTCCGCGCCCACGTATACGTCGTGCTCGTGCAGCACGTCGCAGGCGTAGGTCAAAAACCGCTGCACCGCCTGGGCCATGGACTCGCCCATGGTGTTGCGCAGATCGATGGTGCCCTCGTCCATGTAGCTCTTTATCCAGTCGGGGAAGCGGACGTAGTCGAACTGCACCTCGTTGAAGCCGAAGTTGTCCACCGCCTCCACGGCCATGCCCACGCGCAGCTGCCACACGTCCCGGCAGAAGGGAGAGGGCCAGTAGCTGTCGTTGAGGTACATGATGTTGCCCGTGGAGTCCGCGATGCTCCACTCCGGCCGGAACTGGGCCAGCTGGGCGTCGCGGAAGCAGATGAAACGGGCGATGGTGTAGTACCCCGCGTCCTGGAGCATCTTCATCGCCTGGCCGAATTCCTCCATGCTGGCCTGGTAGGTATAGGCGCCCATCAGGCCCTGCTGCTCCAGGAAGGGGGAGTAATAGGCCATGTTGCCGTCGTCGCATATGGTGACGACGAAGGCGTTGATCTCGGTGCCCTCGGCCATGTCCAGATACTGCTGTATCTTGTCGGGGCTGGTCTCGTAGGAGGGGATGTACAGCGCGTATACGTTGTCGGGCATCACGTTGCCCTTTGCGGCGAAGTCCCCCTTGGCGTGGGGGAAGTAGTCCAGGTCCGCCGCGTTGCCGCCGCCGTAGCTGTCGCCCCGGTCACGGTGGGAGTAGTAGCTGTAGGTGTCGTTGGTCCAGTTGCTCATGGCGTCGTCATAGCTGAAGGAGACGTACTCGGAGCGTATCCAGCCCTGCTCGTCCCCCAGCTTGACCTGGTACATGTTCACCGTGCCGTCGTCCCGGAAGTAGTCGTAGCCGATCAGCCGCAGCAGCGTGCCCTTGGTCACCAGGCTGCCCAGCCCGATCTCGCCGGGCTCCTGGAGCAGATGCGCCGTGGTGCGCACGTAGATGCGGTTCTCCTGAAGAAGCTCGATCCGGTCGTCGGTGACGTTCTCGCAGCGGAAGTAGCCGAACTGGCCGTCCAGGTATACGTGGTAATATTCCTCGTTGCTCTCAGTGACATAGGGCTCCCAGCTCTCCAGCTCCACGTTGGTGCCCCGGGCGTACTGGTCCACCATGGCGAAGCCCTCGTTGTAGAAGGGGGCGGTGGTCTCGCCCTCCTTGGCGATGACGTAGGCCATCACCGAGTTTTCCCAGCCGGAGCCCTCGGAGGGGTCGGGCGTCTGCTCGTCGTCCATGCGGGTCAGGTCCAGGAAAACCGTGCTGCTGACGGCGAACAGGACGACCAGCACCAGCACCAGCAGCAGCTTCTGCCCTGGGGAGAGATAATGAGGCTCTCTTTTTCGTTTTGTGCCTTGAGCCATTTACAGCGCCTCCATGGGGACCAAATCCCATAAAAGCATACCACAAACGGCCAAAAAATGCAATAAGGTGGGGCAGAGCGCCCCACCTTATCAAATTCAGCTGTGTTCGGACAGATACAGGCCGACGCGGCTCTGCAGATCAGCGGTCACGGTGTCGGCATCCACGGCGCCGCTGAAGAAGGGGATCAGCTCCTCGTGGAGTATCTCGCAGACCGTGTCCGCCATGGACTCCAGCCGGTCCACATAGATGTCCCCGCTGTCAAATATGGCGTTGACCGCGTCCACGTCCGCCTGGGTGCACTCGCCCAGGACCTGCTGGGCCGCCGGGTCCGTCTCCCGGGCGGCCAGGGTGTCCAGGGCGCTTTTCAGCACCGGAAAGCCCTGCAGGCTCGTGACGTTCTCCTGCTGCTGGTACGCCGGCAGCAGGAAGGAGCGGATGAACTGCCAGCAGGCATCCGGGTGCTCCGTCCGGCTGGACATGGCCAGCTCCTGCTGGGGCCGGAGGTAGAACCTGCCGCCCTCCGCCGTGGGGTCGCCCAGAGCCACGGGATAACCGTCCTGCCGCTGGTAGTAGTAACCGCGATAGCCGTCAATGATGCCGGAGCGCTCGATGCGAGTGGTCTGATACCTATCCCCGGTGGCGATGGCCATGTTCTGTACCGCAGTGAGGATGCGGGCAAATTCCGGGCTGTC
>CANPXW010000105.1 GCA_947587025.1 uncultured Oscillospiraceae bacterium | reverse complement strand
TACTTCCTCGACGATCAGGGGAATACGCCGGCCGCAAACCTCGACTTCCATAACGCCAAGGTGAACAAGACCGAGCCTGCCCCCGGCAACGGCACGACGGTGGGGATCGGCGATACCATCACCTACAACATCACCTGGATCAACGACAAGGACGAGCAGGCGACGGTGACCGTCCGCGACCCGCTGGATGTAGGCGTGGATTACGTCAGTTCTGACCCCCAGGGCGTCTATGACGCGGCCTCCCACACGGTCACCTGGACCTTCCCGAACGCGGCGCCCAGGTCTTCCGGCACCGTCGAATTGAAGGTTATCGTCAACAACAAGGCCGTGGTGAAGGGCCGAGTGGATAACACGGCCTATGTGCATGTGGACAACCGGCCCGAGTGGGAAACCGACACCATGACCAACTATGTGGAGACGGGCAACCTCTCCATCCGCAAGACCGTCACCGGCCAGGGCGACAAGACCAAGGACTTCACCTTTATCGTGACGCTCACGGACCAGGACGGCACACCGGTGGAGGGCGAGTTCAACTACAACGGCTCCAAGACCGGCACCATCGTCCACAACGGCACCATCACCCTGAAGCACAACGAGCAGGTGACCATCCACGACCTGCCCGCCGGGACCCACTACACCGTGACCGAGAGCGACAACGAGGGCTACACGGTGACCAAGTCCGGCGACGTGGGCAACATCCCGGCCAACGCGACCGCCTCGGCCCAGTTCACCAACTACCTGCCCGAGCAGACGCCGCCGCCGGAGGAGACGCCCAAGCCTGACGAGACGCCGACGCCGCCTCCCGGCACCGGGTCTACGCCTACGCCGACCCCGCCGGGCACATCGCCGCACACCGACGACCCGGCCCTGCCCGCCCTGTGGCTGGCCGTGCTGACACTGTCCCTGGCGGGACTGTGCCTCGCCGGCGGCACGGCGCTGCGGCGCAGACGGCGCGAGAAATAAGTGAAAACGGCCCCATAAGCACCGCTGCCGGAGCAAAGTTCGCTTTGCTCCGGCAGTTTTTTGCATATTCGGGGAAGAAGGAGGGGGAAATCTGTGGACAAGGACAAATTTGGAATGTTATAATACTATGAATGAACTCTGTCGAAGAGGCGGTGTGGATATGAAAAAGACCCGGTTGCTGTCGCTTTTCCTGCTGGCGGTGCTGGCCGCGGGCCTGTTCGCCGGCGGGGCGCTGGCCGCGGCGGAGGAAAAGACGCTGGTGGTGGGCGTGCGGGACGACATCGTGAATTTCGGGTTCCTCAACGAGACCACCGGAAAATACTACGGCCTGGAGATCGACCTGGCCAAGGAGCTGGCCAAGCGCCTGGGCCGGGAAGAGGTCAAGTTCGTCACCGTGACCCCCACCACCCGCGAGCAGGTCCTCCGGGACGGGAAGGCGGACTGCCTTATCGCGTGCTACTCCATCGACGAGGAGCGGGAGGAGCTGTTCGACTTCTCCGCGCCGTACTATGACGACGGCACGGTGTTCATGATCCAGACCTCGTCCTGCTTTACCCGGTGGGAGGACCTGTCGGGCATGACCGTGGGCGTGCTGGCCGGCTCCAACACCGGGGACCTGGTGGAGGAGGCCCTGGCGCCCATCTGCCGCGAGAGCGTGAAACTCCAGGAGGCGGACACCTACCAGGACCTGTCCGACGCGCTGGAGCGGGGCGACGTGGACGCGGTGTGCATGGACGGGTGTATCGCCCAGGCGTATATGAACGAGGACCGGGCCTACCTGCCCGGCTCCCTGGCCACCCAGTACTATGGCGTGGCCACCCCCAAAGGCTCCAAGTTGAGCGGACAGGTGGACGCGGCCATGGACGAGATGCTCTCCGACGGCACGGTCCAGCAGTACATCGACAAGTGGGACTGAGGAGGCGCCATGGATAAGCTGAAGAGAAAAGCGATCCTGATGGTCCTCATAGAGGCCATCTTCCTGGTGGGCCTGGGCGTGTACCTCACCACCATGCAGAACTACCTGTCCCTGCGCCAGCAGCAGCGGGACACGGACCAGAAGATCGTCCAGCTGCGGGAACTGGTCCAGACCACCGGCGAGTCCACCCAGCGGCTGAAGGAGACTGTGGACGGCATCTACCAGTCCAAGGCCATGAGCCTGGCGTACATGGTGCGGGAGCAGGTCGACCCGGAGCCGAGCAACGCCGTGCTGGAGGAATACCGGGCGCTGCTGGACGTGAACAACGTGTTCATCCTGGACCTGGACGGCGAGGTGCTGTACCGCGCCCAGCCCACGAAGGTGGACTTCACAAGGGCCAGGTATAACCAGCTGCGGACCGTGTTCGACGAGGAGGCGCCGTCCCAGGCATTCGAGGTGGATATGGGCGACAGCCAGCTGCGCTATTACGGCGCCATGATCGACCATGACCGCATGGCCGTGGTGGCCCAGGACCCGGCGGAACTGGACCGGCTGACCGAGGAGACATCCTCCTGGAAGAGCGTGCTGGAGAACGTGAGCGTGGGCCTGGAGGGCTACTCCTTCGTGATCTCCGCCAAGGACTACACCTTCCTCTATCACCCCGACGAGAGCCTTATCGGCCTGGACGCCCTGGACGCGGGCATCCGGGTGGAGGACCTGGAGGACGGCGGCAGCTGCTGGATGACCGTGAACGGCGAGGAACTGTACTGCGGCGTGGTCCGGGCCGACGACGTGTATGTGCTGTGCGCGGTGAGCCGCAGCGAGATCAACTCCGCCAACGCCATCACCGTCATCATCGTGCTGTTCGTGTTCTTCACCGCCATCACCGTGGTGGTGTTCTACGCCATCGTCATGCTGCGGGAGGAGCGAGCCAAGGCCGCGCCGGCCGATGGGAGAGAGTACAGGGACATGGGCGTCTTCCGCTGGCACAAACGGGTGGGACACAAGATCATGTCCGTGTCGGCGCTCGGGCTGCTGTGCATCCTGGTGGTGTCCTTCTATATGCAGACCCTGTTCTCCATGAGCCGGGCCTCCTTCACCAACACCCAGCGGCTGGAGGAGATCGAGATGGCCATGGACCGGTACCAGGAAAACGTGGATATGCTCACGGAGCAGTACAACACCAGCTACGTCAGCAAGGGCGAGACAGCCGCCTATATCCTGTCGAAGCGGCCGGATATCTTCCAGGAGAAGGACCGGCTGGCCGCGTTGAGCCAGGCGCTGGACGCCGAGTACGTCTTCGTCTTTGACAAAGAGGGCCATATCATTGCCACCGACTCCCCCTATACCAACTTCACCTTGAGCGAGACACCGGGCGAGCAGTCCTATGAATTCAGGCAGCTGCTGACGGGCGTGCCCTATCTGGTGCAGAAGGCCCAGAAGGACGACGTGGGCGTGTACCGCCAGTACGTCGGCGTCACCATTCGGGACGAGAAGGGCGACGCCAACGGCTTCGTGCAGGTTTCCGTCCAGCCGGAGCTGCTGGCCAACGCCGTGGAGCAGTTGAGTTTGAGCGCCGTGCTGCAAAACATCCGGGTGGGGACGGGCGGCTTCGCCTTCGCGGTGGACCGGGACACCAAGAACTTCATCTACTACCCCGAGGAGCGGTATGTGGGCCGCAGCGCCATCGACTACGGCATGACGGAGGACCAGTTCCAGGACGGCGACAGCGGTTACCTCACCCTGGGCTTGGATAAGTACTACGGCGCCACGCTGGAGACGGACGATGCGTTCGTGTTCGTGGTGATCCCCGAGGGCGAACTGTTCGGCGACCGGACCCTTATCAGCCTTAGCACCACCGGCGTGAGCCTGCTGTGCCTGGCGGTGATGTGCGTCCTGTTGAGCATGGAGCGCCGGCGGCCGGAGAAGGAGCAGCCCGCCGGGGCCGGCTCCGCCGCCCCGGAGAGCAAGCCCGGCGCCAAGAAGCGGGCCAGGATGGTGGACGTGGTGATGCCGGACGGCACCGTGAAGAAGACGGAGAGCGCCTTCAGCCGGTGGAGCAACCAGGCCCTGGGCTGGGGCGAGATGACCGCCGAGCAGAAGACCATGGCGGTGCTGAAGGTGCTGATGGGCGTGCTGGCGCTGTTCATCGTGGTGGCCGTGACCCACAAGGAGGCGGCCTTCACCCGCACCAGCGTGTTCCGCTACGTCATCGACGGCACCTGGACCAAGGGCCTGAACGTGTTCGCCATGACCGCCAGCGTCATGATATTGTGCGTGGTGTGCGTGGCCAGCATGGTGCTGCGCGCGGTGCTGAAATTCTTGAGCCGGAGCATGGGCGCCCGGGGCGAGACGGTCATCCGCCTTATCAACAATCTGGTCAAATACGTGGCCGTCATCGCGGCGCTGTACTTCTGCCTGGCGCTGTTCGGCGTGGACACCCCCACGCTGCTGGCCTCCGCCGGCATCTTGAGCCTGGTCATCGGCCTGGGCGCCCAGGACTTGGTGAAGGACATCGTGGCGGGCCTGTTCATCATCTTCGAGGGCGAGTTCCGGGTGGGCGACATCGTCACCATCGGGGACTGGCGCGGCACGGTGGTGGAGATCGGCGTCCGCACCACCAAGATCGAGGAGCCGGGCAAGAACATCAAGATCATCAACAACAGCTCCATCTCCAACGTCATCAACATGACCCGCAAGGAGTCCTTCGCCTCCTGCGAGGTGGGCATCGAGTACGGCGAGAGCCTGGAGCGGGTGGAGGCCATCCTGGCCGAGGAACTGCCCAAGATACGCCAGCATGTGCCCAAGATCACCGACGGGCCTTTCTACAAGGGCGTGGCGTCCCTGGGCGACTCCGGCGTGATCATCAAGATCCTGGCCCAGTGCGCCGAGGGCGACCGTATGCAGGTGGCCCGTGATCTGAACCGGCAGATGAAGCTGATCTTTGACCGGCACAAGATCAATGTCCCGTTCCCCCAGGTGGTGGTCAACCAGCCGGTGCAGTTCCTGGAGGCTACCGAGTGGCAGAAGCGCCGGGCGGAGAAGTTTGCCGAGGAGCAGCGGGAAAAGGGCAAGGACCTGGAGCCGGGCAACCCCACCTAAGGCCGCAAAACAGCATGATCATGGCCCGCTGCGCTGGCAGCGGGCCGTTTTTTGTGCGAAATATCCGGGCCGGATATGTTGCGCGGGGACACGGGGCGTGTTATACTATATAGACTGCAATTCTTTTGTCTCCAAGGAAAGGAAAGACGATGAAACTCCGGGAACTATTCTCCGCCAGGGACATGACCGAGGGCGCTCCCTGGAAGCGCATCATGGAATTTGCCGTGCCGATGCTCATAGGCAATCTGGCACAGCAGCTGTATAACACGGTGGACTCCATCGTGGTGGGCAAGTATGTGGGGGACAACGCTCTGGCGGCGGTGGGTACCTCCATGCCCATACTGAACCTGCTGCTGGCGGTGTTCGTGGGCGTGTCCACCGGCGCGGGCATCGTGATCAGCCAGCGATTCGGCGCAGACGACCGGGAGGGCCTTTCCCGGGCCATCGGCAACTGCGTCACCCTGGCGGCCATCGCCTCCGTCGCCACTATGATCATCGGAGTGGTCATCACCGAGCCGCTGCTGCGGCTTTTGGGCACGCCCCAGTCCGTGTTCGACTGGTGCGCCCAGTATCTGAA
>CANPXW010000104.1 GCA_947587025.1 uncultured Oscillospiraceae bacterium | reverse complement strand
TACCGCATCATCGACTTCCCCCTGTCCAACTGCGCCAACTCCGGCATCGACACCGTGGGCGTGCTGACCCAGTACCGGCCCATGAAGCTCAACGCCTACCTTGGCACAGGTCAGCCCTGGGATCTGAGCGCCGACGACGGCGGCGTGTTCATCCTGCCCCCCTACATGTCCGCAGGGGAGAAGGGCAACTGGTTCTCCGGCACGGCCAACGCCATCTACCAGAACATCGACTTCATCGACGTGCGTGACCCGGAGTACGTGCTGATACTCTCCGGCGACCACATCTATAAGATGGACTACGCCGATATGCTCCGGGAGCACAAGGAGCGGGGCGCCGCCTGCACCATCGCCGTCATCCAGGTGGGCATGGAGGAGGCCAAGCGCTTCGGCATCATGAACATCGGCCCGGACGGGTACATAAACGAGTTCGAGGAAAAGCCCGCCCATCCCAAGAGCGACACCGCCTCTATGGGCATCTATATCTTCACCTGGGCCAAGCTGCGCCAGGCCCTGATCGAGGACGAGGCCGACCCCAACAGCCAGCAGGATTTCGGCAAGAACATCATCCCCAAGCTGCTGGCCGCCGGCGAGAAGCTGTGGCCCTACCGGTTCCAGGGCTACTGGCGGGACGTGGGCACCATCACCAGCCTGTGGGACGCCAACATGGATATGCTCAGCCAGGACCTGGACCTGTACGACCGCAGTTGGCCCATCATGAGCCGCAGCCCCATCCGGCCGCCCCAGGTGGTGGGTCCGGAGGCCAGCGTCAGCCACTCCATCGTGACGGAGGGCTGCGTGGTGGACGGGACGGTGTTCAACAGCGTGCTGTCCAACCAGGTGACCGTGGAAAAGGGCGCCCACGTGGAGTACAGTGTGCTCATGCCCGGCGCCGTGGTGGAGGCCGGAGCGGAGGTGCGCTTCGCCATCCTCGGAGAGAACGTCCGGGTGTGCAGAGGGGCCCATGTGGGCACCGCGCCGGACGGCTCGGAGGAATGGGGCGTCGCTACCTGCGGCCCGGATGTGACCGTTGGCCCCGGCGCGATGGTCGCGCCCGGCGCCATGCTGTATGACGATCTGGTGGTGACGACATGAGAAACGATCTGCATGGTATCATCTATACGCTCAATTCCGAGCTTGCCCTGCGGGAGCTGGTGGAGCACAGAAACAGCGCGTCCATCCCCTTCGGCGGCCGCTATCGTCTCATAGACTTCGCCCTGTCCGCCATGGTCAACGCCGGCGTGCGGGACGTGGGCGTGATCATGGAGCGGGACTATCAGAGCCTGCTGGACCATCTGTCCAACGGCGCGGACTGGGGCCTTGCCCGCCGCTCCGGCGGACTGCGGCTGCTGCCGCCCTTCGGCCTGCCCGAGGCCCACTCCGGCACCTTCAACGGCTGCATGGAGGCCCTGCGCTCCGTCAGCTCCTATATCCGCGACATCCCCCAGGGAGACGTGGTGCTGTGCGCCGCCGACTGGACGGGCAACATCGACCTGGGCAAGGCCATCGAGATACACCGCCAGACCGGCGTGGAGATCACCGCCGTCTGCTCCGAGGGCTACGGCCCCTTCCCCCATCACCGGCTGGTGAAGGACGCCGACGGCTATGCCCGCAAGCTGCTGTTCTCCGAGGGCGGTCCGGGCCCCGGCCTGTTCGCCAGGGAGATATACATCATCAAAAAAGATCTGCTGCTGGAGCTGATGGACTACTGCTCCGACGCAAACCACAACCACTTCCATCGGGACGCCATCGCCCACTATCTGGCCCAAGGCGGCAAGATCGCCGTGTATGAGCACAACACCTACGCCCGGCGCATCACATCCGTGCGGGACTACTTCGACGCCAGCATGGAGCTGCTCCAGCCCCAGATCATGGAAGAGCTCTTCCCCGCCGACGGCCAGCCCATACGCACCAAGGAGCGGGCCGAGGCCAGCACCTACTACAGCGACACCGCCCAGGTCCGTCAGTCCCTGGTGGCCGACGGCTGCTACATCGAGGGCGAGCTGGACAACTGCATCCTGTTCCGCGGGGTGCACGTGGCCAAGGGGGCCAAGCTGAAAAACTGCGTGCTCATGCAGGACACGACCATTGAAGCCGGCGCGAACCTGAACTGCGTCATCGCAGACAAGGACTGCGTGGTCACGGAAAACTGCTTCCTGTCCGGAAGCGAACGTCTGCCTTTGGTCATCCCCAAGGGCGAGAGAGTTTAATAGCGGCAAAGCCGCTATTAAACCTTAAGATACCAATCGTGCTCCCGGCTGACGCCGGAACCGCACGACATGGTATGACGACTGCGGCGGGGCGCTTCCTGCCGAGCCCATCATTCAATGAAGTTTTGCCCCCGCCCAGCGGGAGTACCCGCCGGACGGGGGCAAAGCTTGTCTTGATCTGCAATCTATCTTCATAAGGAGCTTTTATATATGTCAGAGATCACACGGGACGAGCTGCATGCAGCCATAGAGGATAAGCTTTGCGCCCACTTCGGCACCACCGGGGCCAACGCCACCGACGAGCAGGTGTTTTTGGCCTCCGCCCAGGTCATCCGGGAGATCATGAGCCGGCTGATCGCGGTGCAGCGGGAGCACAAGGACGAAAAGCAGGTGCACTACCTGTCCATGGAATATCTGCTGGGCAGGAGCCTGATGAAGAACGCCTACAACCTGGGCATCGGCACAGAGCTGGCGGCGGCCCTGGAGGACATGGGCCGCAGCGCGGCGGACATCTTCGAGATGGAGCCGGACGCGGGCCTTGGCAACGGCGGCCTGGGGCGTCTGGCGGCCTGCTACAGCGACAGCATGGCCTCTCTGGACATCCCCGCCTCCGGCTACAGCCTGTGCTATGAGCTGGGGCTTTTCAAGCAGGTCATCAAAAACGGGGCCCAGACCGAGGTGGCCGACAGCTGGCGGCTGGGCGCCGACGGCTGGCTCATCAGCCGGGAGGCGGAGACCTGCGAGGTGCGCTTCGGCGGCCAGGTGGAGGAGATATGGGACCACACCGGCGTGTGCCGCACCAAGCTCACCGGCTATGAGAGCGTGCTGGCCGTGCCCCGTGACATGCTGATAGCCGGCTACGAGGGCAAGCGGGTGAACATCCTGCGCCTGTGGGAGGCCCGGAGCAACCAGGACCTGGACATGTACCTGTTCTCCGGCGGCAAATACGTCCAGTCCATGGAAAAGCGCACCATGAGCGAGGTCATCACCAAGGTGCTCTACCCCGCCGACGACCATATGCAGGGCAAGGAGCTGCGCCTGAAGCAGCAGTACTTCTTCGTCTCCGCCACCGCCCAGGACCTGGTGCGGCGGCACCGCCGGGACTGGGGCGACGTGCGCACCTTCCCCGACCACCACGTGATACAGATCAACGACACCCACCCCACCCTCATCATCCCCGAGCTGATGCGCATCTTCATGGACGAGGACGGTCTGGGCTGGGACGAGGCGTTCCAGTGCGTGTGCCGCTCGGTGGCCTACACCAACCACACAGTGCTCTCCGAGGCGCTGGAGAAGTGGCCCCAGACCCTGGTGCAGAACCTGATGCCCCGTGTCTGGCAGATCATCCGGGAGCTGAACATCCGCTGGATGAAGCTGCTCAACAGCTGGTTCCCCGGCGACGAGAAGAAGGTGGAATACAGTCTCATCCTCTCCGGCGGCCAGGTGCACATGGCAAACCAGTGCCAGGCGGTGTGCTATAAGATCAACGGCGTGTCCGCCCTCCACGGGCAGATACTCAAGACACGGCTTTTCAAGGACGTGTGCTCCATGCGCCCGGACCGGTATACCTTCGTCACCAACGGCATCGACCACCGCCGCTGGCTGGACCAGATCAACCCCGACCTGTCGGGCCTTATCCAGGACCTGATCGGCCCCGGCTTCATCACCGAGCCGGAGCGGCTGGCCGAGCTGCGCAGATTTGAGAATGACGAGACCGTCCTGGGCATGCTCAACACCATCAAGGCCCGCAACAAGGACCGCCTCGCCCAGTGGCTGAAAAAGGAGCAGGGCAGCGTGCTGGACCCGGCGGCAGTGCTGGACGTACAGGTCAAGCGCCTGCATGAGTATAAGCGCCAGCTGCTGGCGGCCATGCTCATCACCAGCCTGCAGCAGAAGCTGCGGGACGACCCGGGCCAGGACTTCGTGCCCCGCACCTTCGTCTTCGCCGCCAAGGCCGCCGGCAGCTACGTCACCGCCAAGCGCATCATCGAGCTGATAAACTCCCTGGCTGCGGACATCAACGCCGACCCGGCCTGCAAGGGCAAGCTGCAGGTCCACTTCGCCGCCAACTACCGGGTGTCCATGGCCGAGAAGCTGATGCCCGCCGCCCAGGTGTCCGAGCAGATCTCCACCGCCGGCAAGGAGGCCTCCGGCACCGGCAACATGAAGCTGATGATGAACGGCGCCATCACCATCGGCACCCTGGACGGTGCCAACGTGGAGATGTACGAGCAGCTGGGGGACGAGAACATGTTCCTGTTCGGCCTGAAGGCGGACCAGGTGGAGAGCATGCAGCGCCAGGGCTATCAGCCCCAGCGGTACTACGACGCCGACCCGGTGATACGCTCCGTGCTGGAGCGGTTCCGCACCGGCTTTGCCGACGGCAAGAGCTACTCCGACCTGGTCAGCGGGCTGCTGTACGGCGGCGACCCCTACATGCTGCTGGCGGACTTCGCCGACTACCGGCGGGCCCACGAGGAGCTTTACAAGCTCATGGCCGACCCCATCGCCTCGGCGCGGGTGAGCCTGGTGAACATCGCCCAGTCCGGCGTGTTCGCCGCCGACCGGGCCGTAAAGGAGTACGCCGACAACATCTGGCATATATGAAAACCAGTGAGCGCGGCTTCACGCCGCGCCCACCGTATATGGCCCCCTTTGCACAAGGGGGCCAAAGCGGAAAGGAGTTATCAATTGAAAGTACAGCCCAGCGCATTCATCCTGGAAAAGCGTCCCCTGCTTTTGAAGCTGCGGGACGCGCTGTGCGCCCAGTTCGACTATGCCAGTGTCCTGGCGGAGGACACGGTGGGCAGGCACTACCGTGTCAGCCGCCACAGCGTGAACGTGGGCGAGGGCGACACCTTCCGGGGCTTCGTGGTGAAGGCCCTGGACAAGGGCCGCTACGCCGAGTATTCCTTCAGCGAGCTGACGGCGGCGTCCATCCCCGCCGTGGTGGACGCGGTGCGGGAGCTTTTGGCGGCGGACGTGCGTCCGGCGGGCCTGGCGGCCAACACCTATGCTGCGCCGGAGTCGGAGCCCACGGTATTCTCCGGCGCCACGGACTATGAGATCGACCCGGAGAGCCTGTCCGACGGGGATATTCTGGACCGGCTCACTGCCCTGCGGGACAAGGGCCTGGCCATAGACGAGGCGGTGTTGGACTTCATCGCCCAGATGACCTGGCAGCGGTACACCAAGCTGTTCCTGTCCCGGGACAAGGACATGACCCAGAGCGTGATGTACATGGACGGGGCGGTGGCGGCCGCCGCCATGCAGGGCCAGCAGGTCAAGCAGGCGTATCTGCCCTGCTCCGGCCTGGGGGGCATGGAGCTGATGGCGGCCATGGAGTCCAACGCGGCCCCCTGTGTGCGGACGGTGCTGGACCTGCTGCACAGCGAACCGATGATCCCCGGCACCTATGAGTGCATATGCGATCCGGAGACCACCGGCATGATCGTCCACGAGGCCTTCGGCCACGGGGTGGAGATGGACATGTTCGTCAAGGACCGGGCCCAGGC
>CANPXW010000103.1 GCA_947587025.1 uncultured Oscillospiraceae bacterium | reverse complement strand
TTCCGGCTCGTGCTGCATCGCGCAGACAATGGCCGTCTTCTTTTTGTTCCCCAGGGAAAGCTGATCCGCCCGCCGGGACGGGTCCAGTTCCAGCCGTTGGCACAGCCGCTCCGCCTCCCTGTCGCAGTCCTTTTTCCGAAGCCTTGCACACAGCCGCAGCACGTCCCGGACCCGCATCCCCGGCCAGAAGGACGGCTCCGCCGGCAGATACCCCACCCGGGCCAGGACCCGCTCCCGGTCCCGGCGGATGTCCAGCCCGCACACCTCGCCCCGGCCGGCGGTGGGCCATACCAGGCCCAGCAGCGTGCGGATGAAAGTGGACTTGCCCGCCCCGTTGGGGCCGATGAAGCCGAACATCACGCCCCGCTCCACCGTGAGGCTGACGTTCTCGATGCCCCGTATCTGGCCGTAGAACTTGGTCAGGCCCTCCGTCCGGATGGCGTCCATCAGTCCGACTCCTTTCGCAGATACACGCTCTTCCAAAAGTCCATGAGCCGCGTGAAGTCCCGCTCCATCCGCTCCATGTCCACGTCCCCCCGCTGGACCATCTCCCACAGATACCCCTCCGAGGCCCAGTACATCTCCCGGTACATCATGGGGATGTCCAGCCCGGGAACGAACTGGGCCGGGTCCAGGTCCAGGCGGGTCTGGTCCGCCTTGAAGTTAAAGTATCGGTGATAACTCTCCTGGATGGCGGCGCATATCTCCGGGTCCTTCTCATAGAAGGCCCGGATGGTGAAGCCGGCCATGTCGGGGTATTGTCGGATGAGTTTCATCTTGGCTCTCATGCCCCGCTCCATGCTGGTAAAGAGGTCCCGCTGACCGTAGCAGCCGCACTGGGTCAGCGCCCGGATGGTCAGCCGGGCGGCTTCGTCCCACAGGTAGAGATACAGCTCCTTCTTGTTGCGGAAGTAGTGGAACAGCAGGCTCTTGCTGATCCCCGCCTCCGCCGCGATCTCGCTCATGGGGCTGTTTTTGTAGGTGTTTTGGGAGAACACCCGGTAGCCCGCGCCCACGATGGCCCGCCGCTTTTCCGCGGGCAGGGAAAAGAATCTCTCGTTCATCTCGCGCCTCCTTTGGGGACATAATACCGCCGTTGACCGTTTTTGAGAAGGCCCCACGCAAAGACCGGCGGTCCGTCCTGTTGAAAACGCTCACGCCAAAAACGGTCATCCGCCCCGCCTCCTTCCCCGCAATAGTGCAAAAACGCCTCCTCCATGGTAACTTTCAATAAAACAGTCTCGAAACGATACTGATGTATATAAGCGATATGGAGCGATCGGGCAATAAATGTTCTTGCAAATAAGCATGAACTGTGTTATTTTGTTGTGTGCAATTTGTGAACTTCATGGCATTCAAAGGGGCAATAGTGGTATGGATTATGCGCTGCAGATCGGTAAGAAAATAAAAAACTATCGAACAGCCAGGAATTTAACGGTGAAAGATCTGGCGGCACTGGCTCAGATCACCCCGTCTATGCTCAGCCAGATCGAACGTGGTCAGGCAAATCCTTCCTTGAACACGATCCGCCTGCTGTCCAGCGCATTGGACGAGCCCATGTTTCGCTTTTTCACGGACGATATCAATGTTCAAAATGAGGTCGTCCGGGCAGAAGACCGGAAGAAGATCATCGATCATGGCGTCGAGTACGAAATGCTGACGCCGGATACGAGCAGCACGATGGAAATGCTGCAGTTAAAGCTGTCGCCGGGAAAAGAGTCCTCTGAGCAGCTTCACAGCCACACGGGCGAGGAAGTCGCACTGTCTGTCAAAGGTTCGATCGAACTGATACTGGAAGTGGATTCCTGCACGCTGAGAGAAGGCGACAGCGTCCGTATAAGGAGCGGAGTGAAACATCGCTGGCGCAATGCAGGAGATGAAGACTGTGAACTGGTGTTTGTGGTGTCTCCCCCGGATTTTTAACAGAAAAACAGCAAGAAAGCTGCCGGTTCCCGGCAGCTTTCTTTTTTGCAGTGGGGCAATGGAAGGAGGATCATCAAACAAAGTTTTTGCTTGTAGAATTGCCCCGAATGTCTACTTCGATCAATCGTTCGGCCTGTTCGCCGCGGAAGCCGATGCAGTATCGTGTCAGATTACCTGTAGAACAGGCATGATTTGGAATGATCATGATCCTGTCACCCACCTTCAGGTCCGTAGCTCCGTCAACATGGAGTTTGCCAACTTCCTCAGACAAGGCGAGGACAGTCACCTCAGGATGTCCTTTTACGACGCCAAAGCCTTTAACAGAGTTCTTTCCGTGAGCGCCCTGATCCAGGCCAAGACATTTGGCACCCGCATCGCAAATAAACAAGTCTTCACTGGGATGGGAGATCACAGAGGCCAGTACATACAGCGCGCACTCTTCCTCCGTGGCGGTCTCGGTCGAGAGCTGGATTGCATCGTTGTAGATATAATTGCCCGGATGATAGACCATGATGTTTTCGTCATCCAAGGAGCCCCAGAACGTCGGAGTCGAGCCGCTGGAGATGATCTCCAATGTATAGCCGTTGTCCCGAAGTGCATTGGCGGCGGTGGCAATGCTGTTTCGCTCATCCTCGCAATACTGCGCGACTTCTGCCTTGCAGGTAGCGCCATACACATGACCAGGGTGGGTGGAGATACCCTTGAATCTCAGATTTTTGAATTGCTTCAACTCTTCGGCGAAGGCAAGTACTTTTTCCGGTTTTACACCAAAACGATGAAGACCACTGTCTACAATGATGGTGTAGTTAACTGTAGTGCCGGATGCTCCCGCACCGAGATCGATCGCACGTGCGGCCTCCACATTATCGATGCGAACGATGAAATTGCATCTTTGCGCCAAAGCCACGACTCTCTTTACGGACGCATCCGTAACGACCGGATATGCATACATTATGTTATCCATGCCGGCTGCAGCCAGTGCTTCTGCCTCATCAAGCGTTCCGCACAGGAAACCGGTACAACCGTATCTTACCTGCATACGTGCTAATTCGGTACTCTTGTGTGTCTTGACCATGGGCCATATCTGCTTGCCCTTGGCTTTGGCAGCGTCGCTGTATTTTTTTAAATTGTGTTCCAGTCGGTCAAGGTCCAAGAGGATCGCAGGAGTCTGAAGTTGCTTGATATTCGTCATAGTATAGTCCTCGACTTGTATCTGGGTTCTTATTCATCAAGGATCAGTTCGCAGTCATCAGGAGTAAAGGTTTTGAGCTCCATAACGCCGGGGTGTTTCTTGCGGTAAATGTCCATCGCGATATACAGCGCGATGCCGACAGCGCAGAAGATCACCAGAGAAATGAAACCGTTCATATCCATGGTCATGATGGTGCCGATGATGATCCAGATAGAGATCAGCATACCACAGACGAACATGACGGGGCCAGCGGGAGCCCGATAGGGACGCTTCCAATCCGGATGTTCCTTTCGCAGCTTCAGGGCGGCAGCGCAGCAGATCAGATAGACCATACCAGCGCCGATGTTGCACAGAGAATAGATGTACTGCACGAAGTCCCCATTGTTGCCCAGGATGAAAAAGATGGAGAAGAAGAGGACCAGCAGGTTAGACCAAATAGGCTGACCGTACTTGTTCAGCTTCATGAATGCGGCGGGGAGCTGATTCAGCTGGGCAGCACCATAGGTAACACGGGCGGAAGACGCCCAGAAAGAGATGATGGTTGTCAGGGCGTGCAGAACAGCGGCAAGGCATGCACCGATGGCCAGCCACGCGGGAAGCTTGAACATAGCGACCAGGTCCAATTCCGGAGTACTCATGTTTGCAATGGTGTCCCAAGGAGCCATGCCGCCAACACCCATGACAACGACAGAATACAGACAGGCCGGCAGGAAGATGGCGCCCAAGACAACGATCCAGAATTTTTTGACGGGGAACTTGACTTCCTGGATCATGGTAGGAGTCATCTCAAAGCCGATATACTTGACGGACAGCATCGCCAGAGCAAGGCCGAAGCCTTTCATTCCGCTGGGGAAGAAGCCGCCGTGGTCCGTGATATTGCTCATGCTCCAATGACCGCTGGTGAAGAAGCCGAACTGAACAGCCAGAGAGATGAGCAGCAGGAAATAGAACAGTATCTCAGAAGCCTTGCCCAGGAAGCTGATATTCCGGTTGGACAGGAAGAACCAGATAACGGCGATAGCGATCGCAATGGGGGTGATGTATGCTTCCGGGATCGGGACGATGTAATTGATAGCCGTCAGGAAGATGAAGATCATCAGCGTGGGAGCCGTGACCTGGACCAGATACATCATCCACTGGGTCAGCCAGCCGACCTTATGACCAAATGCAGTGGTACTCCAACAGTCGACAGCGGAAGTAAGGGGAAGCATAGCGGTGAGCTCGCTGAACGCAAGACCAACAGGGATCATCAGGATAGCCAGCAGGGGGAAGATCAGCGCAGTACCGGCGCCAGACAGCTCAAACCAATATGGCACCTCGGCGATCCAACCGCCGATAACAGCGCCGGCAGCCATGCAGACCAGCTGCACGATATTCAACTCACGTCTAAGACCCGATTTATTTTCCATATCTTTTACTCCTTTTCTCTATTCTCTGTTTGCTTACTAACAATAGGGAGAGAAGCTCAGCGGAACTCGTAGCCGTAGGCATCAAATATCCATTTCGGCATTTCATAGCGCGCCGTCATCAGAGGATCAACGATCTGGTTGGTGCACAGATTGCCGGCAAAAGAGAGCAGCATGCTGGCATCTTCAAAGTCCATATCTGTGTTGGCGGCAATAAAACGCGCCATAGCGACAGAGGCGGAGGCGGACGCCTGCATAAGCGTTTCTTCTGTGCAGACCGTCATGACGTCGTTTCCGGAGATCACAAAGGGCGTGGGGATATCATAGTTTTCCAAAACGGTGACCTTTACCGTAACTTCGCCGGGTATCTCGACGCCGCTCATACCGACCTCGCCATCGCCCATCAGGGCATGCAGGTCGCCCATGGCAAGGAGCGCGCCGTCAACATTGACCGGAAGATACACGACAGCGCCCTTGGTGATTCTGTGGCAGTCCATATTAGCGCCATGAGTACCAGGAGTACCGGTGGGGATGTCTTCATCAGCGGGGGCGGTCCCAATGACGCCGATCATAGGGTCGATGGGGATGGATATCTTTTCATTGAAGATCGCACGATCATTTTCAACGCGGATGATCTTGGTGCGTTCCTCCGTGCCATAAGGGGCAAAAACGCCCAGGTTTGCAGAGGTGACCATCGTGCCCTGCGGGGCAACAATGATGTCCACGATCTCGACTTTCAGCACATCGCCGGGCTTTGCACCGTTGATATAAAGAGGGCCGGTCGCAGGATTGACGCGATCCCACCCAATGCTGCTGAACATATCTTTTTCACACTGGATAAGGTTGCTGAAACAGTCCTTTGTCTCGAAGATCACGGTGTCACCAGAATTTGCCATTGCAATGGGGGGATGATGGGGGGACATGGATAGTACGGATTTTTCACAACTAAGCTTCAACATGATATCATTCCTTTCATCTCCAAAGATCATTGTGGCACTTTGCGATTCGGAAGGGCCCTTTCCAAATGCACGGATATGAAATGTCATTTTACAAATTCAATAACACTTCATATCCGGATTTTACTATATACAATTGGACTTGTCAAGGAAAAATAAATGTAATTACAAAAATAAAATAATATTAAATCTCAATAAACAAAGCTGCGGCATGACCGAGATCATGCCGCGCTCCGAAAGCATTGTGGAATTGTTTTATTGGACCGCCGGTCCGTCCTGTTGAAAACGCTCACGTTCTCCTGCCGCGGGAGGTCTTCGGCTTCATCAGGCACGGGACGAAGTAGTTCGTTCCCGCCGGGACGGTCAGCTCC
>CANPXW010000102.1 GCA_947587025.1 uncultured Oscillospiraceae bacterium | reverse complement strand
AGGTTTATCTTTTCTACTCATAGGCATAGCCTTTTTTGTACCACGGGCATAGCCCGTGGTTGTCGGTTTCCAAAACACAGCAAACGGCATGGCCAAAAAAGCCATGCCGTTTTGTCACGTTTTTGGCGCTGTGCGGGTTTATGATAGGTGAAAGAAGGTGACGCACTTGACGGAAAAACGCGCCCTGGCCCTGCTGCAGGCCGACCGCCCCGGCGGGCTGGAGTGGTTCATCGACGAATACACGCCCTATGTCTCCGCCGTGGTCCGGGGCATCCTGGGCCGGGCCATGCCGGAGCAGGACATCGAGGAGACGGTCTCGGACACGTTCGTGACCCTGTGGCGCAGCCGGACGAAGGTCCGGCCAGGCCAGGCGAAGGGCTATCTGGGGGCCATCGCCCGCAGCCGGGCGCTGAACCGTCTGCGCCTGGCGGGGTCAGACCTGGCGCTGGAGGAGGACATATTGATCCTGCCGGAAGCCGGCCCTGAGGCGCTGGCGGAGGGCCGGGAGCGGGACGAGGCGGTGCGCCGGGCGGTGCAGAGCCTTTCCGAGCCGGACCGGGAGATTTTCGTCCGGCACTACTATTACGGCCAGCGCGCCGCAGACGTGGCCGCCCTGCTGGGCATGACGCCGGAGGCGGTGCGTCAGCGATTAAAGCGGGGCCGGGATAAACTGCGCGCCGTACTGACGGAGGGAGGGAACGGATATGACCGTTAATATCAGCGAGCTGATGGAGAACTACCGGGACAGCGAGTATACGCTTTTTGACCCCGCCGCGGACCCGGCCCACATCCGGGCCCTGACGGCGGAAAAGCTCGCTTTCCTGCGCCGGAGCGCCCCTGTCCGCCGCCGCGCCCGTACACCGCGCATCGTCTGGATCGGCATTGCCGCCGCGCTGATCCTGGGTCTGTCCGTCACCGTTTACGCGGTGTATCAGGCTCTCGTCAAGGACTATATTGTGGAAACTCCGACCTTGCTGGACGCGGTGATGGAGGACATAGGAATGAACCCTGATTCGGGCGCTTCCCTCTCGCTGGTGGGCTACCAGGGTACACCGGAGTACGAGGCATACGCCGCATGGGAGGCCTGGCAGGCGGAACACTACGGGGAGTACCCCATGGACAACAGCAATTGGCACGAGACGCCGGACAACTATTACGAGTTTTACGGCGCAGTCTGGCAGGAACAGGCGGACGCCCTGGATGAGATCACAGCCAGATATGGTGTGCGGCTACATGAGAATATGGCGATCACCGATGCGGAGGAGATATACGGGCTTCTGGGCACGGAGCCGTTTATATCCGATGGATATGAAGACGGCAGCGGGTATATCTACAACGACGGCACCTTCAAGCTGGACTTTAGTCGGGATCGGGACGGCGTCACCGACAGCGGGAGCATCTTTGTCAGCGTGAAAGGCACCATCACCGACATCTCCGGGGACATTGACATTGACGGCGGATATGAAGAATGGAACTACCAGACCGCCTCAGGGCCGGTAGTAGACCTGGTGCTGTCGCCCCTCAACGCCCACATCTTCTATGAGACGGGATCGGCCTATGTCCATGTGAACGCAACAAGGATGGATCAGTCGCATACAGAAGGGATGGTGTCGCATACGAGGGGGTCTCTGGAGTCGCTGGCCGACAGCATAGATTTCGGGGAGCTGTCCAGGGTGTTCGGCGCGGGCGCGTGCTTTGACCTGGCCGGCGAGCTGGAAGCGCTGGACGCGGCCAATGAGCAGCAGAACCTGGCCACCGGCGAGCGTCTGCAGCGGGAGGCGGAGGAGGACTACAGCCATTCCCTGGAGGTGGTGGAGAGGCTGGGCGTTTACGGGCCGGTCCCCCTTCCGGAGGGCTATGCGGTGGGGCCATTTGCCTGGGCCGACCTGGAGCAGACCGTCACCGCCCATGGAGAGAGCTATGACAGCACCATGACCCCTTGGGGCACCACGGTCAGTGAAGACCGTATCGACAGATCATACGCAAACGCCGCCGGGGAAGGTTTCCACCTTTCCTATACCCGGTACTATACCGACGAGAGCCGAACTGCCAGCGCTGCGGCGGAACAGTTCACAGCGGCCCAGACCTATTACACGGTGTTTGAGGGATACAGGTCATGTCAGGTGAACGGCTGCCCGGGCTTCTATTTCCCTGTAGTGCAGAACACAGACGGGATCATCTATGACCCTGGCGTGCTGTGGCTGGATGAGTCACATGATCTTGTGTTTGTATTGGATATGCGCGTTTCCTATTTCGATACGCAGACCAAGCAGACCGTTTTCCCCGGCGATCCCTTTACCCCTGAGGAACTGATCGCCCTGGCAGCAACCGTCACGATAGATGAGAAGTGAAAGAAGGTGACGCACTTGACGGAAAAACGCGCCCTGGCCCTGCTGCAGGCCGACCGCCCCGGCGGGCTGGAGTGGTTCATCGACGAATACACGCCCTATGTCTCCGCCGTGGTCCGGGGCATCCTGGGCCGGGCCATGCCGGAGCAGGACATCGAGGAGACGGTCTCGGACACGTTCGTGACCCTGTGGCGCAGCCGGACGAAGGTCCGGCCAGGCCAGGCGAAGGGCTATCTGGGCGCCATCGCCCGCAGCCGGGCGCTGAACCGCCTGCGCCTGGCGGGGTCTGACCTGGCCCTGGAGGAGGACATATTGATCCTGCCGGAGGAGGACCCCGAGGCGCTGGCGGAGGGCCGGGAGCGGGACGAGGCGGTGCGCCGGGCGGTGCAGAGCCTTTCCGAGCCTGACCGAGAGATATTCGTGCGGCACTACTATTACGGCCAGAGCGCCTCGGACGTGGCTGCAGAGCTCGGCATGACACCGGAGGCGGTGCGCCAGCGGCTCAAGCGGGGCCGGGACAGGCTGCGGACCATGCTGACGGAGGGAGGAAACGGATATGACCGTTAATATCAGCGAGCTGATGGAGAACTACCGGGATGACGAGTATGCGCTGTTCGACCCCGCCGCAGACCCGGCCCACATCCGGGCCCTGACATTGGAGAAGATCGCCCTTCTGGGCGGCTATAGCCACCGGCGGCGGCACATCGGCCGGGCACTGCGCATCGCTCTGATCGCTGCGGCGCTGGCGGCGCTGCTGGGCGCGACAGCCTATGCCATCTACCAGCGGGACCTGGCCGACCGGGTGCTGGAGGAGCGGGAAAACGGCCTCTCCGCCGCCTACAGCGCCGTGGGCGAGGCCCCCTCCGCCCCGCCCACGGCGGCGCCAGCCGGCGCGGAGCAGTACGCCCTGGGCACGGAGGGGGACCAGTCCCAATACAGCTGCTTGGGCAAGAACCGGGAGTACGAGGCGCAAAAGGCATGGCATGACGCCCAGGCGGCCAGCGACGAGCCTCTGGACGCCCGGGACCTGCTGGACTACGCGGACCCCCACCGGCTCAACTACGGCGTGGCCTATGGGGTACTGGCGGAGAAGCTGGACACCATCGCGGCCCGGTACGGCCTGCGGCTGTGGCAGAGCAGCGCCTGTTATGACACGGAGGCGGAACTGCTCTCCGCCCTGGGGCTGGAGAGCTTCTACCCCGCCGCCCCCGACGAGAGGCACGCCTATATAGCCTACGACGACGGCAGTTTCCAGATCAGCGGCGCAAGCCTCGCCCTGCCGGACGGGCAGGCGCTGGGCTGCAACATCATCCGGGCCGTGCGGGGGACCCTGTCCGACTTTCTGGTGCTGGGCGGCGATCCGGCCCAGGCGCAGTTCGAGACCTATGCCGCCGCCGGCGGGACGGAGACGGACCTGGCCCTGTGGCCGGAGGGGGCGCTGCTGTTCGCCGACACGGAAAACTGCCACGTGACCTTCTGGTTCTATGACGGCACGGACGCCGGTCTGACCATGGACGAGCTGCGCCAGGCCGCAGACAGCATCGACTTTGCCGCCCTGGATACGGTGAACGCCCCCGTCGCGGCGGAGAACGTGGCCGCAGACCTGGAGCAGGACATACGGGAAAACCCCGGACTTTACCCGGAGGCCTCCGGCAAGGCCCGGCAGGTCTACGACGAGCTGGGGGACTACAGCCTGGACGCGCTGCTGCCGGAGGGCTGGAAATACGAGGGCTCCAGCGTCGGCACAGCGGAGGATGTGGCGGAGCATTTTGAACGGCTGGAGGGGCAGAAAACACCGGGGGAGGCGGATTATTACGACATGCTCACCCTCAGCTACAGCCCGGAGGACAGCCAGGCGTACGCCACCTACCAGTGGGTGAGCCTGACTTACGAGCGGTACTGGGCGGGGCCGGACCGGGCCGTCATCCGAAACGGCCAGGCCTTCCAAAACCGGCGGGTGACGTCCATCTCCTTCCCCGTGTCCTACTATGGGGAGGAGGACCTTACCCTCTGCACCGTGGGCGGCTTTGACGGCTACTGCATCCAGACGGACGACTATGGCGGCCATGTGGACAGCCAGGGCGTATATATCACCTGGTACGACACGACAAAGGAGCTGCTCTTCACCCTGGCCGCGCCCGCGGACGCCTTCACCACCCGGCAGGCCCTTGACCTGGCGGAGACCTTCGCCGCCTCCATCCGGGACACACAAAACTGACCGCATATACAGCAAAGGCGCGGTGCCAATGGCACCGCGCCCTTTCCATATTTTTGTGCTTAGAACAATCCCGAGATGACGCCCTTGTCGTCCACGTCGATCTTCTCGGCGGCGGGGACCCGGGGCAGGCCCGGCATGGTCATGATGTCGCCGGTGAGCACCACCGCGAAGCCCGCGCCGGCGGAGACCTTGACCTCCTTCACCGTCACGGTGAAGCCCTCCGGCGCGCCCAGCTTAGCCGGGTCGTCGGAGAAGCTGTACTGGGTCTTGGCGATGCACACGGGCAGGCCCCCGAAGCCCAGCTCCGTAAGGCGCGCGATCTGCTTGGCGGCCGCCGGCAGGACGGATATGCCCGCGCCGCCGTAGACCTTGCGCACCACCGCCTCGATCTTTTTCTCCAGCGGCATGTCCAGCTCGTAGCTGAAATGGAAGTCCGGCTTCTCCTCGCCGCACACCCGGACCACCTCGGCCGCCAGGTCGGTAGCACCGGCACCGCCTTTTGCCCAGAAGTCGCCCAGCACCGCCTTCACGCCCAGCCTGGCGCAGCTTTCAATGACCTGGGCCACCTCCGCGTCCGTGTCCGTGGGGAAGCGGTTGACCGCCACCACACAGGGCAGGCCGTAGACGTTCTTGATATTGCTCACGTGGCGCAGCAGGTTGGGCATGCCCTTTTCCAGGGCTGCCAGGTCCTCATGGCCCAGCTCGGTCTTGGCAAGGCCGCCGTGCATTTTCAGCGCCCGGATGGTGGCCACCACCACCACCGCCGCCGGGGTCAGCCCGGCGTAGCGGCACTTGATGTCCAGGAATTTCTCCGCGCCCAGGTCCGCGCCGAAGCCGGCCTCGGTGACGGTGTAATCGGAAAGACGCATGGCCATGCGGGTGGCCAGCACGCTGTTGCACCCGTGGGCGATGTTGGCGAAGGGCCCGCCGTGGACGAAGGCCGGGGTGCCTTCCAGGGTCTGGACCAGGTTGGGCTTGAGCGCGTCCTTCAAAAGGGCCGCCATGGCGCCAACAGCCTTGAGGTCTTTCGCGGTCACCGGCGCGCCGTCGTAGGTGTAGGCCACCACGATGCGGCCCAGCCGCTCCTTCAGGTCGTGGATGGAGCTTGCCAGGCAGAATACCGCCATGATCTCCGTGGCCACGGTAATGTCGTAGCCGTCCTCCCGGGGCACGCCGTTGACCTTTCCGCCGATGCCGTCTATCACGTGGCGCAGCTGCCGGTCGTTCATGTCCACGCAGCGCTTCCAGGTGACGGTCTTGGGGTCGATGTGCAGGGCGTTGCCCTGATAGATGTGGTTATCCAGCAT
>CANPXW010000101.1 GCA_947587025.1 uncultured Oscillospiraceae bacterium | reverse complement strand
CGTCGTTGATAGGCCGGAGGTGTAAGCACGGTAACGTGTTCAGCCGACCGGTACTAATAACCCGAGGGCTTGACCTACAGTATGCAGACTCAAGTCTTGCTTCCAAACACCCACCCCATTGTTCAGTTTTCAGGGCGCACGCCCTGGACCGAGTTGGTGGCTATTACAGCGGGGGTCCACCCGTTCCCATTCCGAACACGGCAGTTAAGCCCGACTGTGCCGAAGATACTTGTCTGGAGACGGACCGGAAAAATAGGTCGCTGCCAACATCATCCCCTGGAGCAATGCTCCAGGGGATTTCTTTATGCCCGGAAGTGTGCTATACTGTCCGCAAGGCAGGTCGGGAGTTGTGGGGGGGCGGCATGAAAGAAATATCCCTTTGTATTATGACAAGAGAACTTTGCCATCAGTTTTTTTGTGAGCATGAAAGTGACCCGGCTGTGTACGAGGACGAAAGCCAGTTTCAACCCTATGTGTATAGCGAGGAGACTGCCGACAACTTTTTTAAATGCAAGCAAGTACCTGGCAGGTTAGAATTGGTGGCAATTATGGACGGACGGACTATCGGGCACGTTCAACTGAAAAACATCGACAATGAAAAGCGGGAATGCGAGTTTGGCTTCCATATGCAGAACGATTCTGTCAAAGGCTTGGGGTACGGCACACAGATAGCTCGGCTGGCGCTGGAATATGCCTTTAAGAACCTGGATGTAGATGCGGTGTACGCCTATACGCTTGTGAAGAATACCCGCAGTCAGCATGTACTTGAGAAGGCAGGATTTCAGTTCATTGATGAAAAGGACGGATTTAAGTATTATCGGTTTGTGCGATAACTTCCCGTTTGTCTCATTGTCGGCACGAAACGATTCGCCTCCCTCTGACGCGGGCGGTGGCCCGGCGAAGCCGTGAGGTCAGGAGAGAATTTAGAATCTCTCCCCCCTCTAGGGGACAAATTCCCCCAAAAAATACTTTTCTGTCCTTAAGTTTTCAACATTCCTGTGGATTTTGTCCCTTGTAAAGGGGAATTTGTTCCCTCCCTTGGGGGAATTTGTCCCTTCGGCTGGGGAAAATGTTCCCTGTTTTGGGGAATTTGTCTCCTGTTTTTGGGGAATTTGTCCCCGAAATATGGGGAATCTGTCCCTTGAAGCGACCCGCTATCCCTACGGCCCCAACGGTTTGCGGGTTTCCTTCTAACTAAAGAATTAATCTAACTAGACGTAACTACTATTAAAGTATTATTAATTAAGCTAGCTAAGGAGTAAACATGGCAGTTTTGCATATTTTGAAGCCACGATTTACGGTGATAGGCATAGAGGGCAGCACAGATGACGGCGATGGGTTTATTGAAAAATTGTGGAACGAGGCGAATTCCCGCTTTTCGGAGATCGAGGCGCTCTGCAAGCGTGACAGCGACGGAGCCTTCGCGGGGTTCTGGGGTGCGATGACGGATTTTACCCGTAGCTTCAAGCCCTGGGAGGACTTCTCCAAAGGGCTTTATCTCGCGGGCGCAGAGTGCGCAGATGAAGCGGTCCCGCCAAAGGGTTGGACGAAATGGACGGTGCCGTCTTTTGCGTATCTTCGTTTTGGCTGTGAGGAATTTTCGTTTTCACAGGCGATAGAGCATGTAAAGGAAAATGGCTTTTCCGTTGCAGGCGCTGTGCACGATTTTACAGACCCGCGTACTGGAAAAGGGTATATATACGTTCCGATAAAACGAGTTGACGGATGACTTCCCCTTTGCCGGAGAGAGAAAACATGGGCACATTTGAAGAGATATGGGACGTCGTGCGGCAGATACCGCCGGGGCGGGTGGCCACCTACGGGCAGATCGCCCGCATGACGGGCCGGCCCCGGGGCGCGCGGCTGGTGGGCTACGCCATGGCCGCCTGCCCGGAGGGCAGCGGCGTGCCCTGCCACCGGGTGGTGGACCGCTTCGGCGGCACGAAAAAAGCCTTTGACGCGCATATGCCCGACGGCCAGCGGTTTTTGTTGGAGGCGGAGGGCGTGGCGTTCCGCCCGGACGGCATGGTGGACATGGAGCGCTGCCAGTGGCGGCCGGTGTGAGGAAAAACGATGAAGCTGCACTACATGGGAAAATATGACATGGACCCGGCCAGCCTGCCCCACGGGGAGCACATGCCGGGGGCGGTGCCCTTCAAAGAGGTGGCGGACACCAAACAGATGAGCCTGATCGCCAACGGCGTGGGCGCGGTGCTGATGGTGCTGCTGGGGGCTTTGGCGGCGGCGCGGTGCTGGCCTTATCTGCGTGGAGGCTCCTGGCAGTTGACGCTGGGGTGCGTGGCCTCGCTGCTGGCGCTGTTCCCCCACGAGCTGCTGCACGCGGTCTGCTTTAAGAATGACGCCTATCTCTACACCAACTGGGCCCAGGGGCTGTTGTTCGTGGTGGGGCCGGAGACCATGAGCCGCGCCAGGTTCATATTCATGTCCCTGCTGCCGAACCTGGTGTTCGGCCTGGTCCCCTACGTCATCGGGATGCTATGGCCCCGGCTGCTGTTCTGCCTGGCCATGGGCACGCTGTGCATCGGCATGGGCGCGGGGGACTATTACAACGTGTTCAACGCCGCCACGCAGATGCCCCGTGGCGCGCGGACCTATCTTTACGGATTCAATTCCTGGTGGTACATGCCAAATGAAAAGTAAAAAACAAGAGAAAACCAACGTGATGCGGCTGCTGGAGCAGAAGAAGGCCGCCTACACGCCACACTACTACGGCGACACCGATGCCGTCTCCGGCGCGGAGGTGGCGGCGGTGCTGGGCGAGGACCCGGACCGGGTATTCAAGACCCTGGTCACCGTGGCCGCCAGCGGGGAGCACTACGTGTTCCTGGTGCCGGTGGAAAAGGAGCTGGAGCTGAAAAAGGCGGCGAAGGCCGTGGGGGAAAAGAGCGTGGCCATGATAAAGTCCAAGGAGCTGCTGCCCCTCACCGGCTACATCCATGGCGGCTGCTCCCCCATCGGGATGAAAAAGCCCTTCCGGACGGTGATCGATGAAAGCGCGGCGGGCTTTGAGACCATCCTATTCAGCGCCGGGAAGATCGGCTATCAGGTGGAGACCAGCCTGGCGGAGCTGAAAAAAGTCATCCCCTTCGAGCTTGCGGACATAAGTGCGTGACATGGAGCTGCTGGACGGGTCGGTGAACGAGCGGTGCTTCACCATGGAATACAGAGCGGCGTGAAAGAGAGGACGGAAGAAAATGCGGTATGACATCGAGGGATTATTTGCGGACTTCGTCCGGGAAAACGGCCTGGACGTGCGCCTGAGCCACAAGCTGCCGGCGGGGTACGAGGACGCCTTCGGCACCTTCGACCCCGTCACGGGGACCCTGTTCATGGACGGGGCGTTCCTGGCCGACGCGGCGGACTACGAGGCGCTTTACTACCTCTTCCACGAGCTGCGCCATGCGGTGCAGTACCAGCGGCCGGAGCTGGTGGACGAGGACGTGCGCCGGAGCGCCCGGTACGCCATCGGGTATGACGGGACCTGCAGCCGGCTGGACGGGGACCGCTGGTCAAAGTGCAAACTGGAGGGGGACCAGGCGTATTTCACCCTGGCATACCAGAGCCAGCCAAACGAGCTGGACGCCAACCGCTTCGCTCTGGAGCGGGTGTCGGCGCTGCTGCCGGAGCGGGCCGACATGGCCGAGGGCCTTTCGGAGCTGTGGCTGCCGGACGAGCCCATGGACCCGGCCCAATTGCAGGCGCTGTACCGGCGCATCGACGAGGCCATCGCGGCCCAGGGCGGCGGGTCCAAGCGGTACCAGCTGGCCATTTTCGACCTGGACGGGACCATCCTGGACACCCTGGAGGACCTGGCGGCCAGCACCAACCACGCTTTGGCCGTCTGCGGCTATCCCGCCCGGACCATCGACGAGGTGCGCCGGTTCGTGGGCAACGGGGTGCGCAAGCTGGTGGAGCGGGCGGTGCCGGCGGGCACGAGCCCGGAGAATATGGAACGGGTGTTCGCCGCCTTCCGTGAGCACTACGCCGGCCACAGCATGGACGCCACCCGGCCCTATCCCTACATCACCTTCCTTTTGAAGGGGCTGAAGCTCAAGGGCATGCGCCTGGCGGTGGTGTCCAACAAGCTGGACGGCGCGGTGGGACCGCTGTGCCAGCACTTCTTCCCAGGCCTGTTCGACGTGTCGGTGGGAGAGCGGCCCGGCGTGCGCAAAAAGCCCGCCCCCGACATGGTGGAGGCGGTGCTGACCGAGCTGGGTATTTCCAGGGAAATGGCGGTGTACATCGGCGACTCGGAGGTGGACATCGAGACGGCCCGCAGCGCCGGCATGGACGAGATCGCCGTCACCTGGGGCTTCCGGGACGGGGCGCTTTTGAAGCAGCAGGGCGCGACGCGCCTGGCGGACTCCCCCGGCGAGCTGTATGACATTCTGACAGAGGGATAAAAACAAAAAACACAGGCGGTCCCCGCTGCGGGGACCGCCTGTTGATGTTGTTACGCCCTTATCTCCTGGCGCATGAAGCTGACATAGGCGATGGCGAAGCCCGCCGCTGCCAGGGCGATCATGACCACCAGATGGGGCCAGATGAGAAGCAGGCTCTGGCCGAAGGGCAGGGGCGCGTCGATGGCCCCGGAGACGGAGGACATGGTCACGATGCCGATGGAACGCACGCTGGGGTTGAGGATCGTGGTGGCCGCCTCCGTGAACAGGTAGTAAGGCGAGATGCGGTTCAGTGCCAGGTCCAACTCATAGTTCTTCATCATGTTGCCGTAGCCCTGGATGCCCTCTACGGGGAATAGGGCGTTGCTGATACCGCTGGCTACCAAGCTCATAAACAGGCTCAGGAAAAGCCAGATGGAGATGCTGGCCAGGGCCGCCGTCGCCGCGTGTTTGCAGACAACGGAGAAGATGATGGCCAGCGCCAGCCATACCGACATATACACCGCGCTCAGCAGAAAATACGCGATGAGGCGGCACACTTCCTCCCCGGAGGGCGGGATGCCGATCAGCAGCAGGCCCGCGCCGCTCATGAACAGTCCCAGGGTAAAGGTCAGCATCAAAATGACCGTGGCTCCAGCCAGGAACTTGGCGTTGATGATGCTGTCCCGGTAGATGGGCTGGGCGGCCAGACGGTTCAGGGTGCCCTGGCTGCGCTCGTTGTTGATGGCATCGAAGCCCAGGGTGATGCCCACCAGCGGCCCCAGGAAGGCGATGAAGGTGGCAAAGGAATAGATGGAGCTGCCGCTGGTGGTGAACAGCTTCAGGAAGAGGAACTCGCTGCTGTCCACTGAACTGCCGCTCAAACTTGATACGGCCCCGGCCAGGCTTGCGGCGCTGACGATCAGCAGAAGGGCGCTGACCAGAAAGAATCGGTTGCTGGTCAGGTGATCGGCCAGCTCCTTGCGGTACAGGGCATAGAGGCCCGCGCCGTTACTGGCCGGACGCCTGCTGCCTATGGAAGAGAGAGCGGAGCTTGCCGCTGGCTTTACCGCCGCCTGCTCGTTCATCGTTTTCACCTGCCTTTTCAAAGTATCTGTGATAGATCTCGTCCAGGTCGCCGCCCCGCTGGTGCAGCTGTGTCAGCACGCACCCTGTCTCCATGACGAGGGCAGTGGCGTCCCGGCGTATATCCCGGCTGGACTCGATGCGTATCAAACCGGAGGCGTCCTGCTCGATGCGCTTGACGCCATCCAGGCCGGACAGTTGTTCATACAGCTCTTTCTTATTGGGCTCCGCCTGCAGATCCAGAGACCAGTTTCCCTCGTTCTCCAGCTGCCGGCCCAGGTCCTCGATCCGTCCGCAGGCGATGAGCCTGCCGTGGACGAAGATGCCTACCCGGTCGCATATCTGCTGGACCTGATAGAGCTGGTGGGAGGAGATGAGGATGGTCCGCCCGTCCTGCACCGACAGCTCCCGGATGAGGCTTATCAGCTCCCGCATGCCCTCCGGGTCGATGCCCAAGGTGGGCTCGTCCATGATGATGACCTTGGGGTCCTTCATCAGCACGT
>CANPXW010000100.1 GCA_947587025.1 uncultured Oscillospiraceae bacterium | reverse complement strand
CGCTCCGCCCAGTTCTTGATGGCCCCCAGATAGGAGCCCAGGGTCAGGTCGCCGGAGGGCTTGATGCCCGAGAGCATGACTTTTTTCTTCTCGTCCATGGTCCCACTCTTTCCACGGCATGCGCCGCTGGTTTTTTGATGGTTTTTCCAACTAAATATAATACCACATCCGATTATCCCTTGACAAGCGGGTCAGAATAAAATATGCTTATGGGAGCCTGACGAACGAGGTTCAAACATATGGACGAGAAGTTTTTTGAAGAGCTGGAGAGCCGCATCCCCAAGGGGGAGGTGCGCACCCGCTTTGCCCCCAGCCCCACGGGGTACATGCACGTGGGCAATCTGCGCACGGCGCTGTACACCTGGTGCATCGCCCGCCACTACGGCGGAAAGTTCCTGCTGCGGATAGAGGACACCGACCAGAACCGGCTGGTGGAGGGCGCGGTGGACGTGATCTACCACACCCTCACCGACTGCGGCCTGGACTGGGACGAGGGGCCGGACAAGGGCGGTCCTGTGGGGCCCTATGTGCAGACGGAGCGGCGGCACCTGTACCTGCCCTACGCGCAGAGACTGGTGGAGCGGGGACACGCCTATTACTGCTTCTGCGACAAGACCGAGGCCGAGGAGGGCTCCTTTGCAAAGACCGACGACCCCTGCCGGGACCTGCCCGCAGAGGAAGTAGCCCGCCGGCTGGCCGCCGGCATGCCCTACGTGATACGGCAGAAGATACCCAAGGAGGGCTCCACCACCTTCCACGACGAGATATTCGGTGACGTGACCGCCCCCAACAAGGACCTGGACGACCAGGTGCTCATCAAGCGGGACGGCCTGCCCACCTATAACTTCGCCAACGTGATAGACGACCACCTGATGGGCATCACCCACGTGGTCCGGGGCTCGGAATACCTGGCCAGCGCGCCCAAATATAATCTGCTCTACGAGGGCTTCGGCTGGGAGATACCCAAGTACGTGCACTGCTCGCCGGTGATGCGCGACGCCCACAACAAGATGTCCAAGCGCCACGGCGACCCGTCCTACGAGGACTTGCTGGAAAAGGGCTATCTGCGGGCGGCCATCGTCAACTACGTGGCCCTGCTGGGCTGGGCTCCCGGCGGGGAGCGGGAGATCTTCTCCGTGCAGGAGCTGGCCCAGGCCTTCGATCTGGCCGGCATCTCCAAGAGCCAGGCCATCTTCGACATCGACAAGCTCACCTACTTCAACGCCGAGTACATCCGGGCCATGGCCCCGGAGGACTTCGCCAAGGCGGCGGAGCCCTATATCCGCCAGGCGGTGAAAGACCCCGCCATCGACCCGGCGGCCGTGGCCGCGCTTTTGCAGCAGCGCACCGAGGTCTTGACCGACATCCCCGGCAAGCTGGGCTTTTTCGATGCGCTGCCCGACTATGACACCGAGCTTTACGTGCACAAAAAGTCCAAGAGCGACCGGGACAGCGCCCTTGCCATGCTCCAGGCGGCCCTGCCGGTGCTGGAGGGACTGCCGGTCTGGGACGACGAGCACATCCACGACGCGCTGACGGCCCTGGCGGAGAAGCTGGAGGTCAAGAACGCCAAGCTCATGTGGCCGGTGCGCATCGCCGTCACCGGTACCGCCGTCACCCCCGGCGGCGCGGTGGAGATATGCCGCATCCTGGGCAGGGAGGAGACCCTGCGCCGGATGGCCGACGGCATCGCCCGGCTGGGCTGAAACATTTTTTAACAGAGCGCATACGCCTCTTTCCGGACAAAATATCCGGGAAGAGGTGTTTTTTATGAAAAAACGGACCACTGTACGCGTCATCACGTTTTTATCCGCCGGGCTGATAGCGGCGGGGGTGTTCGCCGTGCGCAATACCCGCCGGGCCAACGCTCTGGATCTGTACGCCAGGGCGTCCACGGAGCGGGCCTTCGACGAGCTGGTCACCAGCGTGGACGAGCTGTCCAACGCCCTGGAAAAGAGCCGGTACCTGTCCGACCCGGCGCTGGCCAGCGCCATGTGCACCCAGATATTCGGCCGGGCCATGACCGCCCAGATGGCCATGAGCGCGCTGCCCTACGCATCCCAGGAGCTGGAACAGACCGCCGGCTTCGTGGCCAAGGTGGGCGATTACGCCGGCGCGCTGGCCCGCACCGTGAGCAGGAGCGGCGGCTATTCCGACGAGGAGCTGAAAAACCTGGGGAGCCTGGCTGAGACGGCGGGCATCATGAAGCTCAATCTGCAGGATATGCAAAGCCGCATCGCGGCGGGCGAGCTGTCCATCGGCGGCGTATATGAGCAGATGGAGCACGCCGAGGGAGGGGAGGACCAGCCCCCGCTGGCCGGCCAGTCCTTCCAGACCATGGAGCAGGAATTCCCGGAGCTGCCCTCTCTGGTCTACGACGGCCCCTTCTCCGAGAGCATGTCCGGCAAAAAGCAGCTGTATCTGCAGGGGATGGAGCCGGTGGACCAGGACGAGGCCCTGCAGGCGGCTGCCAAGTTCCTGGACGCCGACCCGGAACAGCTGCGGAGCGTCGGTGACTGCGCCGGCGACGTGCCCTGCTGGATATGCGAAGGCTATCTCAACGGTGCCCAGTACAGCGTGTATGTGACCAAGCAGGGCGGCCAGATATGGAGCGTCATCGGCGCGCGGGCCATAGGGGAGCAGACCTATACCGTCCGCCAGGCCCTGTCCAGAGCGGAGAGGATGGTAGACCGCTGGGGCATCGAGGACCTGGAGGAGGGCTACCATACTGTGTCCGGCGGGGTGCTGCTGGTGAGCTTCTACCACAGCCAGGACGGCGTGCGCTGCTACCCGGACCTTATCAAGGTGGGCGTGGCGCTGGATAACGGCGCGCTCATCAGCTACGACGCCCAGGGCTATATCAGCTCCCACACCGACCGGGACATCCCGGAGGCGGCCGTTACCAGAGAGCAGGCCCAGATGAAGGTGTCCGGCGGCCTGCGCGTGGAGGACTACGAGCTGGCTGTCATCCCATCCGCCGGCGGCGAGGAGCGGCTGTGCCACGAATTCGTCTGCCGGACGGGAGAGGGAGAGCACTATATCCTCTATGTGAACGCCCTCACCGGAGACGAGGAGCAGATCCTGATCCTGCTGGAGGACGAGACCGGTACGCTGGCCATCTGAGCGGCAGCGGCCCCGGAGGGAAAACTTTATTCAAAATTTTCTTGAAATCATCAAAAAAGACTTGTATCTTTCTGTAACCTTTGTTATAATTGGGTTACAGAAAGGTGTGATACTATGAGTTTCATTCCAAATACGACCTGCCGCCGCTGCCACCGGCAGTATCCGGCGTTTCGGAATCGCTGCCCCTATTGCGGCACGAAAAGGGAAAAGGAGACGCGCAGCGCCGTGCCGGAGACGGACAGCGCCGTGCCTGGCACCCGCGCGTCCAAGAGCGCCGCAGAGGCGCTGAACATGCAGATGCTCATCGGCGGCGTGCTGCTGACGATGGTGATGGTGCTGGCCATCGTCATCGTGTCCATCAACGTCAGCGCCGATGTGAACAACAATGACAGCATCAATCAGCAGGTGCAGCAGTTCGAACAGAACACGCCCATCCCCATCCCCACGTCCACGCCGGAGCCTACGGCCACGCCCGCTCCCCAGATACAGAAGCTGGAGGTCCGCTGGGGCCAGACCGGTATCTATGACTATGTGGAGATGGGCGGCTTCCACCTGGGGCAGGGCAACACCATCCCCCTGGCCGTGCTGTGGTCTCCCGCCAGCGTCCGTGCCACGCCGGAGTGGTCGGTGGACGACGAGTCCATCGTGGAGCTCAGCCCCGACGCCAACGGCCTGAACTGCAACGCCAAGATGGTGGGCGAGGAGGGCCAGACCACGGTCATCCACGTGAAGGTCAACGAGAAGGTCGCGGATATGACCGTGGAGATACGCGGCTGATAAGAACGTAACATGAGTAAATAAAAACCCGGACGCCAGAGGCGTTCCGGGTTTTTCCTATGGTGGAGCAACCTGCTCCAAATCCGAACCAAAGGCGGCCTCTATCTCCAAAAGGGTAATCGGCTCCGTGCCATCTTTGAAGTTGTAAGTAAACAGCAGCTTGTCATCGAACACATAGATGGAATTGATAAACGTGTCAATGATTTGTTTTTGATATTCCGGGTCGTCCGCATTTCCGTACTTAAAGCGGCTAATCCAGTCCACTATCTGTTCCTTTGTGTAGAGCGGGCGCTGTATTTGCGCTTGCAGGATATTGGTTTTCAGTTCGTCCCGCTGGGCCTCCAACTTTTCTAACCGTTCTTTTGTGGATGATGTAAGAACGCCCATTTGAATTGCGTTCAGCATATTTTCAATACCTTTTTCGCACTCTTGAAGCTGCTGGCGCATAGCGGGGAGCGTGGTGTCCTCCTGCTCCTGCAAAGCTACGATTGCCTCCGCTATGCGGTTGATTTCCTCGTCCTGCAACACCCGTCTTACCGTTATCAGCACCGCCGCCCGCTCTATCCAGTTCTTCTTGACGGCTTTTCGATTACACCCCAGATGCCGCTTCGCGCCGCCGCATTTGTAGTAATAATGCTTAACGCCCTTCGTGCCGCTGGTGCCGCTCTCGCCCACCATCAGCCGCCCGCAGGTCCCGCAGAACAGCTTCGTGGTCAGCAAATACTCGTCTGCTGCCTTCGCCTTGGCGGGAGCTTTCTTGTTCTTCTCCAGCCGCTCCTGCACCCGCGCAAAGGTCTCCTCGTCGATGATGGCCGGAACGCCGTTGGGCACGACCACGCCGCCGTAGCGGTACTCGCCTATGTACTTCCGGTTTTTCAGCATGATGCTCACCGTGGCGCACCGGAACGGTCTTCCCTGGGTCGTCATCAGTCCCCGGTCATTGAGCGACTGTGCAATGTCCGTGATCGTCTCGCCGTCGGCATACCGGGTGAATATCTCCTTGACGATCGGCGCGGTCAGTGGGTCGATCACAAAGGAGCCGTCCGCGTCTACGGCATAGCCCAGCGCCCGCCAGCCGCCGTTATTCTTGCACTTCAGGGCGTTTTCTTTCTGGCCCCGGTGGATCTTCTCCGACAGCTCCGCCGAGTAATACTCCGCGTAGCCCTCCAGCATGGATTCCAGGATGATGCCTTCCGGCCCCTCGGATATATTCTCCTTGGCGGACAGCACCTTGACCCCGTTCTTTTTCAAGATGTGTTTGTAGTGGGCGCTGTCGTAGCGGTCACGGGAGAACCGGTCCAGCTTCCACACCAGCACCACATCGAACAGTCCTTTTTCGCTGTCCCGGATCATGCGCTGGAAGTCAGGACGGTCAGCGGTGCGGGCGGACAAGGCCCGGTCGATATAACTGCACAGGACCGTGATCCCGTTGCGCTCGGCATACTCATTGCATTCGCGTATCTGTCCCTCTATGCTCTCTTCCCGCTGATTGTCGGAGGAATAACGGGCATAGATCACTGCTTTCATTTATCCTCACCGCCTTCAGGCAGCTCCTTGATCCGTTCGGCCTCGGTAAGCACCCGCAGTTGATATTGTGCGATCCGGCTAAGCGTGGCAAACCTCTCCTCTTTACCCATGCCGCTTTTGATAAGCTCCGCATTGTGCGTTTCCAGATTGGACAGCACCGTGAGCTCCGCAATGGACGCATAATCCCGGATGTTGCTGTGTTTGGCAAGCTCCGGGTTGGCGTCCCGCCATGCTTTCGCCGTACAGCCGAAGAGCGCCACATTCAAAAGGTCAGCCTCGTCCGCATAGGCAAGCCATTCGGTGTTTTTCGTATAATTCTTCTGCGGCAGCACATAGTTTTTGACCGCATCAGTATGTATCAGGTAATTATTCTTTGAGAGAAATCGCTTTGCCGTCCACTCCAGTTTCAGACGGTCATTCTCTTCATCCTTCAGCCGCTGGTACTCTTTCAGCAGATATAGCTTGAATACCGGGCTGATGGCAGAACCAAACTCAAAGGCAATATCTTTGTGGGCATATGTGCCGCCGTAGCGTCCGGCCTGCACATACATCCCAATGGCGTTTGTCTTTTCTATCCACTCTTT
>CANPXW010000099.1 GCA_947587025.1 uncultured Oscillospiraceae bacterium | reverse complement strand
TACCGCCGGGCAAAAGGCCTCACCTACGAGCAGCTGGCCCTGCGGCTGGGAAGCCCCAACCGGGAGTGCGGCCGCCGTGCATGTATGACCGCGCATGCCGGCAAGAAGCATGTCCGGGTGCTGGCAGCCTACGAGGGCATCACGTCGGAGCAGTTCCGGAAGATGTATGCCCCGGATAAGGGGGTGGCGTGAAATGGATGATGAGATTTCCATCGACGATTATTCGTTTTTTGTGCCCCCTCAACCCGGGGCGCACAGCAGGGTGTTCGTGGCCAAGATTCTGGGCAGCGACCCGAAGTATGTGTTCCATCGCAAGTTCGTGAACTATAATTCCAAGGACAAGGACGGCGGTCTGCTCTGCTGGTTTGAGCTGGACATATACGGCCTGTATGAATGCGGCGTCAACTGGTTCAAGGATGGCTCTAAGGAGGGCGACCCGCCGTTCTGGCGCACCCGGAAGCGGTTCGTCGTAAAGGACGGCGTAGTGGACCACTATATCTATGACCGCAGAAACGTTTTGCGGGAGCTGCAGGAGCTGAAGGAGTACGTCAAATCGGAGGAGGCGTTCATGGATGGGGGCGACGTGGCATGACCATGTATTACGGCATAGACATGGAGGCCACCGGGGCCAACATCAAGCGGCTGCGGCAGGAGCGCGCTCTGACTGTCCGGGACATCCAGGAGGCCATGGGCTTTGACGTCCCCTCGGCGGTGTACAAGTGGGAGCGGGGCCGCTCGCTCCCCTCCCTGGAGCACCTGATGGCGCTGAGCAAGCTCTTCGATGTGCGGATGGAGGACATCCTCATCTGGAGCCGCCCTCCACCGGGGGCAGTAACTGAAAGAGGGAGAAGGAGGTGCCGTCATGGAAAACATCATTGAAGAGCTGTATTTTACGAATCTCGCCACGCAGGGTGCGAGCCCGGAGAAGCGAGAGGTGACCCGGCGCATATGTGAGCAGGCGCAGGAACAAGAGGAAGAGCTGCTGGATATGCTGTCCGGCGAGGCGAAGGAACGGTTTGCCCGGTATGTGGACATCCGGGATGAGGAGCTGGGCACATGCTCTGCGGATAGATTCGTCGTGGGCTTTCGCATGGGCGCACGGTTTGCCGTGGATACGTTCCTGAACGGCGACGCGCTGCTTGTCAGCAACCTCGTGAAATGACAACTGCCCCCGTCGGTGGACTGCCAGCCTATTGACGGGGGCAACTCTTGTACCTGCATAGTGGCCAGGTGATAAGGGCCTATACCTCCCTGGGATCCCAGATCCAGAAGCTGGATCTGGCCTGTTCGGCCCAAATGCCCCCGGAGAGGAGAAAACGCCCCCGAATTGGGGGCGTGAAACTACTGGACACCTAATCGTTGTTTCAGACCTTCTTGCAGGACTTGCGAGAAATTAACGCCAGCCTTTATCGCCATGTCGTTCAGATAACTCGGCAGCGTGACGTTCTTTCGCACCACCCGCATGTCGTGGGCCCGGCGGTAGGCATCAAAATCCACCACGGCGTATGCGGTCTTTTCGCCAGGAGCGCAGGAAGGAGGAGCAGCGGAGGCAGAAGGGATTTCCTTGCCCATATCCTGTGCTGTGATGCCCCACAGGCCGATAGCGTCCTCCGCCATGCTGATCGCATCGGCGATAGTACTTCCTTCTGTGTTTATATTCAGATCCGGCACATAGACCACAAACCCACGGTCCGCCGGGGTCAGAACGATCGGATATGCTGTTTTCATCCTGATATCCTCCTAAACCAGTTTTCTGCGTTTGATGATGGCTTTTGCCAGTTGCTCGTTGATCTCCTTGTGGCGCGGGACTGCCTCAATGTCTATCCCATTCGTCATTATGATGTGATTTGAGCCTTCTCGCAGCACTCGCCAGTTATTCTTGTAAAAGAGATTGAGTAAATCTTTCTGTTTCATATCTTTAGCACCTGTATCTGTATTATACGCATTGAATGCGCACTTGTCAATGTCATTACGTCGAGAGCTATCCACATGTCTTTGTGGATGGAGCAAGAAGTGGTTGAAAACCAACTGTCGCCGGCCTCTCTAATCAACTAAAAGATGGCTATTGGAGAAAACGTTGATTTCACCTACTGGCTGCAATATAATATTCAATATTCAGGGGAGGGGCAATCATGAAAACAGTCCAACAATGGCTTCAGAGCCTAGATGAAAGCCAGCTTACTGGCACATACTTTGCGGAACATCCGGTCAACTTTGAAATGATCAGAGAGACCGACCTTACCCTCGCATTCATCCGCGAAGCTGAACGAAAGCACTTCCAGGAGTTCCTTAAGCGGATGAAAGAGCTGCCAGCCAAGCAGCTCCCGAATGACACGGTCAATGTGTTCTTCGGATGCAAAGCATATCGGGAGGGCGCCTCTGGCATTGACGTCTATATGTGCAAGCTGGGTGACATCATGAAGCCGGGAAGCCCTCAAACGTATTCATGGATCGCTGCAGACCAAGACGAGGTATTGAACAGCCTGGTGGCAGACACAGAACTCACCAAAAAGGAGATCTATTCCGTTATCGCAAACATCCTCTACGAAGCCACGTTCTTCGGCTACACGCAGCAGGAAATCGAAACCGAACGGAAAAAGCTCGATGAGTCCCTTGCCGAATCATTGGATGAGGTAAAGCGGGGTGATACCATTACCCTGGATGAGTTTCGCAAATCGCTCGGCTTGGAGCCAGAACCTCAAGATGAAGAGGGCGAAAAGCTACTAAAGAAAATCACCTGTGCAGAAAACGAGTACAATCAGTTCTGCCTCGACCGTGAGATTTCTCTCATCCGAGGACAGCTCGGCTTGCCCGCTTGAGGCGAATCCAGAACAGGAGGCTACGATGGCCGGAGCAACAGCATCCAGATTCAAGATAGAAGAATCCGTATGCTGAAAGCAGATTGCCCGGATCATACTTGTATTCAGATTCGTTCCATGTATTAGCTATCCCATCCCATCTCAGGGCGAGTACAAGAATTCCAGCGTACTGGAATCAAACTTTCCTGTACGCTGGAATCATACTATTCGACAAAGGTTGCCTTTACAGATCTTCCGTCTTGAAAGCATCGTAGCCAGCGCATCAGAAAGCGAAGGAACGCTTCGCCCGGTATGTGGACATCCGGGATGAGGCGCTGGGCACATGCTCTGCGGACAGATTCGTCGTGGGCTTTCGCATGGGCGCAAGGTTCGCCGTGAATACGTTCCTGGATGGCGACGCGCTGCTTGTCAGCAACCTCGTTAAATGACAAGTGCCCCCGTCGGTGGACTGCCAGTCCATTGACGGGGGCAACTTTTGGCGTCATACTCACATTGAAAGAGAGGGAGCATTATAGTGGAATTCGATGTCGATAAACTTACCCGCGTCACGCGGGAGGACTGCGAGAAAGACCTGGCAGCGGTGCTGGAGAGGCTGGAGCAGTTCGGCGGCCCCATCCTGATCTGCGGCGAAGGAAAGCCTGACCTGCTGCTGTTCAAGTGGGAGGATATCAAAGGCTGCTGCCCGGAGGAGGAGCGAAAGGCCATAGAGGAAGCCTGCCGGAATTACAAAGCACCCATGGAGAATTGATGCTTTTGAAAGGTAAGGTGATGAGACATGAGCAAAAAACTGACACAGCCGATCATACGGTGGTACAGAGACCAGCTCAGCCATAACTGCCGCTTCGGAGGAGCATACTCCTACGTCTATAACGAGGAGAGCCGTGTCCTTCTGGACGAGCTGTTCGGACTTCTGGAGCAGATCAAGCCCTCTGGGGAAAACGGCACCCGTACTCTGTGGCTTCGGGCAGAGCGGGGGCCCATAGAGGATTACGGCGACGCCGAAGAACTGATCGCAGACGGTGAGTTTGAAAGCCAGGAGATGTTCATCTGGGACTGGGAACAGGAGTTCCCCGACGAAACAGCCTGGTATGAACTCTCCGCCGTCGAGGACAGAGAGAATGGATACCGGGCGATCTCCCTGAGCCATCGGCTCGTGATCGTACAGGACAGAAATCGGCAGCCGCGGGATTATCTGTCGGATATTTCAGAGTTCGTGCAGTGGCTGGTCGATTCCGTCAAAGAGTGCATAGAGATGCTTCGGGACGGAACTTATAACGGGTACGTCCGGGAGCACCTGCCGCCGCAGTACCGTGTAGGAACGCTCCGCCGCAAGGACTATTGGGCTGTCTGGCCGGATGAGAGAGCAAATTTTTTCGAGGGCACATCTTCGGAGGATGTGGCCGCGTTCATCCGCCTGGCGACGGCGCAGCCGAAAGAGCGGAGCGCGTTCACGCCCCGGCTGGCTTCCATGACAGCAGGCGATTTCTTCCGCTTCTGCGCGCTGGGCTATGCGGCGAACAGCTATCCGATCGATGATCTGTCCCCCAGGGAGCAGTACCGCCATTTTGCCGACGGTCGGGACGAGGGGCTGACGGACATCGACGAGCGATCCCCCGAGGCGTTTCACGCATGGCTCACTGCCAGGCACGGCGGGTGCCATCCGTGGGCGGTGTGCACACACATATCTCTCGGTGTAGCCTGTGACAGCGGCGGCTATTGGCTCCGTCTGACGGAAAAGATCGGGAGCTGGACCATAGAAACGGTGCGGTTCTATCTTGCCCTTTGCCGGGCGGGTGTGCCAGTATTTTTGACCGAGGCGGCAGCTCTGGCAGAGCGTCTTGCGGGAACGGAACTCATCGGCGTCGTGCCGGTGGGCGTGACGCCAGTGCATTGCGAGAGGTATTTCCCCGGACAGCATATCATTTCGTTCATAAATCTGTCAGTGGAGGATCGGGAACTGCTTGCGCCGCTGTGCTCCTGGCAGCCGATAGACGAAGTGGCGCTGCTGCGTACATGAGCAAAATGCGGCAGAAAAGTGTCTGCCGGGAGAGGATGAGACATGGCGGATAACATGAGCTCTGTGACCCAATACCGTATCATGCGGGCAAAGGAGCAGCTTCAGGCGGCCGAACTGCTGGCCCAGGCCGCCGGCTATCCCTCATGCGTTTATTTCTCCTGCATGGCCGTTTTTCATGCGGTCCGGGCCCTTGATGCGCGGGAGACCTTCCGCGGCTGGGAGTACGAGCAGGTGTTGGAGTATTTCGAGCGCGGGTACATCGAAACAGGTATGTTTGACGACCAGATGCGCCAGGTCATTCGCAGGGCGGCGGCGCTATATGAGCGTGAGGAATACGACGATTTCTACACCGCAGCGCCGGAAGAGGCGGCGGAGATACAGAACTTGGCAGAGATGTTCGTCTCCACGGTAGAGGAGCATCTCCGCCACTCGTCATAAGGGAGGGTGCGCTATGTATGTCACAACAGTAAAGGAAGACGAGGAAGGGCAGTATATCGATATCCCGCCGGAGTACCGGGCGGACTGCGACACGCTGATGATCCACCGCGCCGGTTCCTGTCTCTACCTGTTTCCCAGATCGTGTCCGCATCCCCCTGAATGGGAGGAAACGGACGATGGATGAACTCCATAATCTTCGGCCATAAGCACCGAAAAGCCCATACGGCTGAACAAATTCCAGCGTACTGGAATCACACTTTCCAGTACGCTGGAATCCTTGTTTTGACCGATTATGTATTAACTATCTCATCCGTAAGCGACTTTTCAGGCGGGCATCTTGATTGGGCTCCAGCCCGGAAAAACACATCTGGCTGTTCCTCAGCTCTGCGGCAAGAGCAGCCTGCGACATGGCGTGTTATTCTCTGTAATTGCGGTTTGCCTCTCTCGATGTCATATCGGTTTTACCCCTGAATTTGATATGATAACACATTTCAATCAGATTTTCAACTGTTTTTATCAAAAAATTTGACTTTTTGATTGACAAATTCCGAAATTTGTGGTATAATTCGAAATGTCCAGTTGAGAAGACCAATTCTTTCTTTCCTGGGATCAAAATTTATTGTTGCGGCAGTTGATCCTTTTTATCACTCCGTCGCAGAAAGGAACTGATAGAACAGGTAAAATCCTCTCTTTTCTCATGATCAAAAATTTATTGTTGCGGCAGTTGACCCCTTTTTCATCGTGCTGTCGCAGAAGGGAGAGGTATATATGAATCAGTTCCACAA
>CANPXW010000098.1 GCA_947587025.1 uncultured Oscillospiraceae bacterium | reverse complement strand
GCCGCTGGCCTATCTTGCCGTGCGGATGTTTGCCTGCACAGGCATCGATATGCCGGCGCTTCTGGCGCTGACGGTGGAAGAAGTGCGCGGGGGCGTCATCACGGCGGCGCGGACCGTCCGGCTGCCGGACAGCCTCCGGGAGGAGCTTTTGGATTACGCCCTGCACAACGGCGTCCGCAGTGGAAGGATATTTGCGGACAGGGCCGGCGAGCCGCTGAAGGCGGAGACGATACGGATGAGCATAAAGACAGTCAGCCGTGCAGCCGGCTTTGCGGACGGTGTGGCCTGTGCCAGGACGCTGCAAAAGCTGTATGAGACCACTCGGGAGGCGCTGATGGCAAAGGCCGTGGAGCGGCTGATGCTGGAGCAGGCGGACCAGGAGCAGGCGGAGCATGGGTGGGAGAACTGAGTGAAGATCGTAATAAACGCCCTGCAATATAAGCCAAACAGTTCCGGGATCGGGGTAATGATCCGGGAACTGTTTGGGCCGCTGACGTATATCACAAAGTGGCCGTGCCGGGTGATCCTCTCCAAGGATGCGCCGGCGTTCCAGGCAAAGGAGGGCACGGAGATCATCCGTTCCCCATGGGACAACGGCCAGGGCCTGCGGCGGATGATCTTCCAGAGCTTCCAACTGGGCCGGCGGTACTGTCGTGACGCGGTGCTGCTGACGACCGATTCCAAGACGCCTTTTTTTCTGCCGAAGAGCTGCGTACTGGCGCCGGTGGTGACGGATCTCGCGGTATACCGCCTGCCGGAGGCATACCAGCGGTCCCGGGTGCTGCTGTGGCGGCTGCAATACAGGTATATCCGCCGGAGGGCAAATTTCTATCTCGCCATCTCGGAGTTCACGAAGCGGGAGATGACGGATATCCTGGGCATTCCCGCGGAGCGGATATATGTCGTTCCCTGCGCCTGTTCGGAGGATATGCGGCGGGTGGAAGACCCCGCGGCGCTCGCCGCGGTGCGGGAGAAGTATGCTCTCCCGGAGCGGTATGTGCTGTTCGTGGGAAACAACAACCCCCGGAAGAATCTGGGGCGGATGATCCGTGCCTTCGACGTGATGAAAGAACGGACAGGCCTTGGGCACCATCTCATCATCGCGGGGGAACAGGGATGGAAGTTCGACAGGGAGAAGGCTCTGGAGGGCGTCCGGCACCGGGAGGATGTGCGGTTCATCGGTTATGTGCCGGATGAGGACATGGCTGCGCTGTACACGGGCGCGGCGCTGTTTGCGTTCCCCACGCTGTACGAGGGCTTTGGCATCCCGGTACTGGAGGCGCAGCGGTGCGGCGTGCCGGTGGTGGCCAGCAATGTGTCCGCCCTGCCGGAGGCGGCGGGGGACGGGGCCGTATACGCTGACCCCTATGACGTGGAGAGCGTGGCCCATGCCATGGAGAGGGTCCTTGAGGATAAGGCGCTGGCGGCCGGGCTGGTGGAGAAGGGGTATGCCAATGCGAAGCGGTTTTCCTGGCGGGCGTCGGCGGAGAAACTGAACAAAGTGATAGAGAGGGAAGTGAGCGCGTGAGCTTCCAAAGCATATACGAGCGCTGGGTGGGCGAGGCCCATGACGGTGAGATCGCGGCGGAGCTTGCATCCATCGCAGGGGACGGTGCGGCCATAGAGGACCGGTTTTACCGGGAACTGGCGTTCGGCACCGGGGGCTTGCGGGGCGTGCTGGGCGCCGGGACGAACCGGATGAACGTGTACACCGTGGGCAAGGCAACTCAGGGCCTGAGCGTGTATCTGAACGAAAGCTTCAAGGAGCCCTCTGTGGCCATCGCCTACGACAGCCGCATCCACTCGGACCTGTTCGCGAAAACGGCGGCAGAGGTGTTCGCAGGTAACGGCATTCGGGTACATATCTACCCCAGGCTCATGCCCACGCCCAGCCTGTCCTTCGCGGTGCGGGACCTAAAGTGCAGCGGCGGTGTTGTCATCACGGCCAGCCATAACCCGGCCAAGTACAACGGCTACAAGGTATACGGCCCGGACGGCTGCCAGATCACATCGGCGGCGGCAAAGGCCATCCAGGCCGCCATAGACGGGGTGGACCCGTTCGTGGACGTGAAGCGGCTTGAGTTTGATAAAGCCCTTGCGGCTGGCATCATCTCCTATATCGGCGAGGACACGGTGGAGCGGTACCTGGCGGCGGTGGACGGCGCGTCCGTCTTGCCTGCCGGGGTGGCGAAAGACGTAGCTATCGTCTATACGCCCTTGAACGGGGCGGGGATATCCTGCGTGCCCCGGTGCTTAAAAGAACACGGGTTCACCAACATCACCATCCCCACGGAGCAGGGGACGCCGGACGGGAACTTTCCTACCTGCCCCTACCCTAACCCTGAGATACGGGAGGCTTTGGAAGTGGGCCTCGCCTGGGCGGAGAAGACAGGGAGCGACCTGCTGCTGGCTACGGACCCGGACTGCGACCGGGTAGGCGCGGCGGTGAAGACGGAGAAAGGGTACACGCTCATCACGGGCAACGAGATGGGCGCGCTTTTGCTGGATTTCATCTGCAAAATGCGCATGGCGAACGGCACCATGCCGGCACATCCGGTGGCGGTGAAGACCATCGTCACCACGCCCCTGGCGGGGCGGATAGCGGCCCGGTACGGCGTGGAGCTGCGGGACGTGCTGACGGGGTTCAAATACATCGGCGAGCAGATAGGCCTGTTGGAGAAGACCGGCGAGGCGGAGAGGTACATCTTCGGGTTCGAGGAGAGCTACGGGTATCTGAGCGGCAGCTTCGTGCGGGACAAGGACGGGGTGAACGCGTCGCTGCTGATTTGTGAGATGTTTGCCTGGTATAAGGCGCAGGGGAAGAGCCTTGTGGACGTTCTGGAGGAGATGTACCAGCGATATGGCTATTTCCAGAGCAAGCTCCTGTCCTTCGCCTTCGAGGGTTCCAGCGGGATGGCGAAGATGCATGGCCTTATGGACGGGCTGCGCAGCACGCCGCCGGAGGAGATAGCGGGTCTTACCGTAGAGAAATGCGTGGACTATCTGGACGAGGGGGCCACGGGACTGCCAAGGTCCAACGTGCTGCGGTATTTCCTGGCGGGGGGCCATGAGGCGGCGGTGCGTCCCTCGGGGACGGAGCCGAAACTGAAGGTGTACCTCACACCGGCGGGGAAGAGCCAGGAGGAGAGCGCGGCTGTCGTGGAGAAGCTGGACCGATACTTTACCCAATGGGCCGGGAGATGACGGTCGCCCTGGAACTGCAGCCCTGCTGCGGCGTCCGGTCCGGGATAGGGACATATACCTACGAACTGGCGAAGCGGATGAAGGACGGAGGGGACCTCATGTTTTGCGGCAACCTCTTCAACTTTCTGAGCCGGAATGACAACAATGCCGCTCTGGCGGGCATCACGATGCCTATCCGGGAGAGCAGGTTGTTTCCCTATGGGGTCTACCGGCGGATATGGGACATCGTGCCCATCCGGTACGACAGCTTGTTTCCGGGCAGCGCCGATCTGAGCATATTTTTCAATTACATTGTCCCGCCCCGGGTGGACGGCAAAGTGATGACCACGATCCACGATATGACCTATCTCCGCTATCCGGAGACGATGGATCGGAAAAATCTCCGCCGGCTGAAGGACGGCATGGCGCGGAGCATAGACAGGAGCGACATGGTCCTTACGGTCTCCCAGTTTTCCAAGCAGGAGATATCAGAACTGCTGGGATACCCGGAGGAGCGGATATCTGTCGTGCCCTGTGCGCCGTCCAATCTGGCGGTGGAGGGGAAGAACACCCCGCCGGTGGATGTGTCCTATCTGCTGTATGTGGGCACGATAGAGCCGCGAAAGAACCTTGTACGGCTGATACGGGCGTTCGACTGCCTGAAGAAAGAGCAGGGCATACCCCATAAGCTGGTGCTGGCCGGCGGAAAAGGGTGGAACAACGAGGAGATATATGCTGCGGCTGAGGGCGTGCCGGACGTGATCTTCACCGGCTACGTTTCGGAGGCGGAGAAAAACGCCCTGTACCGGGGCGCCGCCGCATTCGTGTTCCCGTCCCTGTACGAGGGCTTTGGCATCCCGCCTTTGGAGGCCATGAACCTCGGTTGTCCGGTGGTTTGTGCCAACGCTGCGTCTCTGCCGGAGGTGGTGGGGGAGGCGGCGGAGCTGGCGGACCCGCTGGACGAGATGAGCATCGCGGAGGGCATATGGCGGGTGATATCGGACGAGGCCCACGCGGCGGAGCTTGTTCGCAGAGGATATGAACAGGCAAAAAGATACACATGGGCCGCATCGGCGGAGAAGCTGACAGATGTCTGCCGTGCGGTCCTGGGGGTCGTATGACATATGAACCGCTGAAAATGCGGCCCTGCTACAAGGAATATCTTTGGGGTGGGGAGCGATTAAAGAGAGAATTCAATAAGTGGGACGCGCCGGCGGTGACGGCGGAGAGCTGGGAGCTTGCCTGCCACCTGGATGGGATGAGCACGGTGGTGGAGGGCTCCTATGGGGGCATGACCATGGCGCAGCTCGGTGAACTGGACCGGGCCGGCTTTTGGGGCAGCGCGTGCAAAGGGGACCGCTTTCCCATCCTGGTGAAGCTGATAGACGCCCACCGGGACCTATCGGTGCAGGTACACACCTCGGACGATAAGGCCCGGGCGGGGGAGCATGGCAAGGCGGAGATGTGGTACGTGGTGGAGGCGGAGCCTCAGGCGTGCATTTATCTGGGGTTTTCCCGGCGTATAACGAAGGAGGAATTTCTGCGCCGTGCCCATGATGGCACGATTTTAGAGGTACTGAACCGGGTGCCGGTATCCCGCGGGGACGTGTTCTACATCCTGCCGGGGACCATCCATGCCGTGGGTGCGGGGCTGGTCATGGCGGAGGTGCAGCAGAACTCCAATACCACCTTCCGCATATACGATTACAAGCGTACGGATAAAAACGGCCGGGCCCGCGCACTGCATGTGGAGCGGGCGGCGGAGGCGGTGAACTTTGAGCCCATCGTGCCCAAAGAGTGCCGGGCGAACAGCGTGGCGACATTCCCCGGCTTCACCATGGCGGAGATGTTCTCCTGCAAGTACTTCCGGGCGTACCGGCTGGATGTGAGCGGCCGGGTGAGGCTCAAGTGCGACGGGAAGAGCTTCCAGCACCTCCTGTGCGTGGAGGGCGGGGGAGCCATCATAGCGGACAGTAACAGCTATCCCTTCCGTCGTGGGGAGTCGTATTTTCTCCCGGCGGCGCTGGGAGAGTATGAGGTCGAGGGACAGTGCAGGCTGCTGCTGTCCCGGATATGAGAGGAAGAGGGAATGAAAAAGACGGCGCTGATCATGGCGGGAGGCCGTGGCGAGCGGTTCTGGCCCCGGAGCCGGAAGAGCATGCCCAAGCAGTTCCTGTCCCTTACGGACGACGGGAAGACCATGATCCAGCAGACAGTGGAGCGGATCCTGCCGCTGGTGGCCATGGAGGATATCTTTATTGCCACCAACCGGGACTACAAGGCGCTGGTGCGGGAGCAACTGCCGGAGCTGCCCGAGGAGAACATCCTGTGCGAGCCGGTGGGGCGGAACACGGCGCCCTGCATCGGCCTGGGCGCGGTGCACGTGGAGAAGAAGTACGGCGACGCGGTGATGATGGTGCTGCCCTCTGACCACCTCATCAAATACACGTCAATCTTCATCCAGACGCTGGAGGACGCCTGCGCTGCGGCGGAGCAAGGAAAGAATCTGGTGACCTTGGGCATCGCACCGGACGCGCCTGAGACGGGGTATGGGTATATCAAGTTCAAGCCAGACGTGACCCTGGGCCGGGCGCTGGCGGTGGAGAGGTTCGTGGAGAAGCCGGACCTGGAGACGGCGAAAGGGTATCTTGCCTCGGAGCAGTATCTGTGGAACAGCGGCATGTTCATATGGAAGGCATCCAGCATTCTGGAGAATATAGAGCGGTTCCTGCCGGAGACCTATGAGGGCTTGAAGAGGATAGAGGCCGCCATGGGGACGGCGGAGGAGCAGGAGGTGCTGGAACAGGAATTCAAGGCGTTCCCCTCTGTGTCCATAGACTACGGTGTGATGGAGAAGGCGGAGAACATCTATATCCTGTCCGGCTCCTTCGGCTGGGACGACGTGGGGTCGTGGCTGGCGGTGGAGAGGCTCAGGACCTCCAACGAGTTCGGCAACGTGGTCAGCGGCAACGTGGTGGCCATAGACGCGAAAAACTCCATCATCCAGGGGCAGGAGAAGCTCATAGCCCTGGTGGGCGTGGAGGACATGATCGTGGTTGATACGCCCGACGCGCTGCTCATATGCGAAAAGGACCACGCGGGGGACATCAAAAAGGTGCTGGAGACCCTGCGCATGTGCG
>CANPXW010000097.1 GCA_947587025.1 uncultured Oscillospiraceae bacterium | reverse complement strand
CTGGGCATCCCCCTGGCGGCGGGGGTGTTCATCCCCCTGGGCATCACCCTCAGCCCCATGATCGGCGCGGCGGCCATGAGCCTGTCCAGCTTCTGCGTGGTCACCAACGCCCTGCGGCTGAACTTCTTCCATCCCAATGGAAAGAAGCCGGCACCGGTGCAGAGCGCCGGCCGGACGGTGTATATCAAGGGCATGATGTGCGATAACTGCCAGCGCCATGTCACCGAGGCGCTCACAGCCCTGCCCGGCGTGACGGCCAAGGTGGACTGGAAGGCCGGCACCGCCCTGGTCACCGGCGACGCCTCCGACGACGCGCTGCGCGCGGCCGTGGAGGGCGCGGGGTACAAGGTGAAAAAGATCAAATAAAAAGAAAGCGGGCGCGCCTTTTCGGCGTGCCCGTTTCCCTCAATCCTCCGGGGCGCTTATGTACAGCTCCTCGGCCGCGTACAGTGCCTCTTGCAGCATCAACCGCGCCGCTTGGGTCTCCGGCGTGTCCGGCAGCGCGTCCAGCGCCCGGGAGGCGCTGTCGCACAGGATGTAGTACATCTTCTGATATTCTGCCATTTCCTTGCCTTTCTTTTCGTAATGCGGTCGGTTTCCTTCGTTCCTATATTTTAATACACTTTCGTGTAGGAAGCTGTCGATCCCGAATCCGATCGTATTATGTACCGAATGTGCCGTCGAATGCCGTTGCAATGGGTCGAGCGGGTCGAAAAACTGTTCATTTTTCCTGAAAGCATCGAAAAAACATGCGCCGCAAGCGAGCATTGCGGCGCATTCGTCACACTATCCACATTTTCGTCAGGGTCCCAGGCCGGCGATCAGCGCCTCGGCGCAGCGCAGCCCGTCCACTGCCGCGCTCATGATGCCGCCGGCCCAGCCCGCGCCCTCCCCGCAGGGGTAGAGCCCCGCCAGAGCGGGAGACTGGAGCGTGTCCGTGCGCAGCATCCGCACCGGGCTGGAGGAGCGGGTCTCCGGAGCGGTCAGCACCGCGTCGGGTGCGGCGAACCCCCGCAGCTTCCGCTCGAAGAGGGGCAGCGCCCCGGCAACGGTGTCCGTGATAACAGCCGGAAGGATATTATGTAAATCTACTGCCGCCACGCCCGGCTGATAGGAGGGCCGCACCCGGCCAAAATGGGAGGGTCCGCCATGGAGGAAGCTGCCCACCGTCTGCACCGGGGCCCGGTATCCGCCCCCGGCGGCCTCATAGGCCCGACGCTCCAGCTCCCGCTGCCAGGCCACCCCGCCCAGCACGCCGGGATAGGGGAAGTCCGACGGGTCCAGGGCAGCCAGCAGGGCGGCATTTGAATTAACATAATTTCTTCTATAAGGGCTGGCCCCATTGGTGCACACCATCCCCGGCTCGCTGGCGGCGGGGACCACCTCGCCGCCGGGGCACATGCAGAAGGTGTAGCACCGCCTGCCGTTTGGCAGTTCGCAGGCCAGGGCGTAGTCCGCCGGCGGCAGGGCAGGGTGCCCGGCGAAGGGGCCGTACTGGGCCCGGTCCGTGTCCGCCTGCAGATGCTCGACGCGCATGCCCATGGCGAAGGGCTTGGGCTCCATAGGAATAAGTTTACATAACATTTCAAACGTATCCCGGGCACTGTGGCCGACGGCCAAAATGAGCCGGGAGCAGGCTATACGCCCGCCGTCAGCGGTGAGGGCGGCGGTGAGATGTCCGCCTGCCGTCTCCAGCCCGGTGAGCTTGGAGGAAAAGCGCACCTCGCCGCCCAGCTCGATGATGCGCCGACGGATATTGGCGCACACGCCGGGGAGCAGGTCGGTGCCGATGTGGGGTTTGGCGTCGTATGTTATGTCTACCGGTGCGCCGGCCTGCACCAGCTGCTCCAGCACCCAGGGGATGCGCCTGTCCTTCACCCCGGTGGACAGCTTCCCGTCGGAAAAGGCCCCCGCGCCGCCCTCTCCGAACTGGATGCTGCTCTCCGGGTCCAGCACGCCCTCACGGCGCAGCCGCTCCACTGCGGCGGTGCGGCTGGCGGCGTCCTGGCCCCGCTCCAGCACGACGGGCCGCAGGCCCGCCATGGCCAGAGCCAGAGCGGCGAACATCCCCGCCGGGCCGAAGCCCGCCACCAGCGGCCGCTCGTCGGGCAGCGCGGACGGCACCGGCGGCGCGTAGTCCTGAACGGGGGCGGGGGAGGCGTCCCGGCACCGGGCCAGGGCAGCAGCCTCGTCCCGGACAGTCACGTCCAGGGTGCAGACGAAGTGCACGTCGGCCTTGCGCCGGGCGTCCACCGCCCGCCGGGCCATGCGCACGTCTTTCACAGGACATTTGAGCGCCTGTTCCGCCTTTTGGGCCAGAAGGCTCTCCGGCTCGTCCAGGCCCAGACGCACATTGCGCAGCCGTATCATACCGCCGCCTCCAGCAGCCCCCCGGCGGCCAGGCCCGCCAGCCGGCCGCTGGACCAGGCCCACTGCAGGTTGTAGCCCCCGCAGTCCCCGTCGATGTCCAGCACCTCGCCGCAGGCGTACAGCCCGGGCATCAGGCGGCTGGCCATGGTCTCAGGGTCGAACTGGGCCGTATCGGCCCCGCCGGCGGTCACCTGGGCGTCCTCGAAGCCCAGGGTGCCCGTGAGCGGCGCGTCGAACCGGCACAGCATGTCCGCGATCTCGGCCAGCGCGGCCTCCGACAGCGCCCACAGCCGGGTCTCCTGGGGTATCTGCACCCGGCGCAGGACAGTGCGGGCGATAGAATTATGTAAAGCACCGCTGAGCAGATTTTCCGCTTTCAAGTCGGGAAAATCGTTCTGTTTATTTGTCATGTATTGAATTATGTCAACTTTATCCAGCTCCGGCAGCAGCCGCAGATACACGACGCAGCCTGCCCCGTCCACGGAGGCGGCCCGGCTCAGATCGTACACCGCCGGGCCGGTGAGGCCGTAGTCGGTGAACTGCACCTCGCCGGCGGCGGCGGCCAGCACGGCCCCCTCCCGCTCCAGGGTCAGCCGGGCCTGGGTGCGCACGCCCTTCAGGGAGCGGACCCAGGTGTTGTCTGTCCTCAGCTGCACCAGGGCCGGGCGCAGCTCGGTGACGGTGTGGCCAAAGCCGCGCAGCAGCTCGTAGCCGTCCTTCACCCCGCCCACGCGGGCCCCGGCCATGCCGCCGCAGGCGATGATGAGCCTGTCGCAGGCATACCGCTCTCCCAGCGGGCCGGTGAGAAGGAACCGGTCGTCCTGCTTTTCCGCCCGGGCGATGGGCAGCGCGCACTGGATGGAGCCGCCCCTGGCCTCCAGGGCCAGGCGCAGCACGTCCGCCACGCTGCCGGCGGTGTCGGCCAGGGGGTAGACCCGGCCGGAGGGCTCGGTACGGGTGACCAGACCAAGACCGGCGAACCAGCGCAGGGTGTCCTCCGGGCCGAAGCGGTACAGGGCCGGACCGGCAAAGTCCGGGTCCCCGCCGTGGTAGTTCTCCAGGCCCGCGCCCCGGTTGGTCAGGTTGCAGCGGCCGTTGCCGGTGGCCAGCAGCTTGCGGGCCGGCCGGTTCTGCCGCTCGAATACGGTGACGGCGTTGTCCAGGCTCTCCCTGGCCGCCAGCGCCGCCGCCAGGCCGGACGCGCCGCCGCCGATGATGCCGATGTCCACTGGTATCCCTCCCCGGTCAAAGAAAAACGGACGAAGGGGCCTCCCTCGTCCGTACGGTCACTTGTTGGCGTAAAGCTTGTCGATGTGGTGCTGCTCGTCGTTGATGACCCAACGGGCGGCGAACATGAACCGGTCGTGGTAGTAGCCCACCCGGACGCGGTGGAAAAACTGCTTGGGGTCGTTGAGAAAGTCCGCCACCTTTTCGCCCCGGACCATCCGCCGGGCGTCCCGGAGCAGCTGCTGCTGGGTAGAGAGCTGTTTTGCCATGAGCCGCGCACCTCCTTGTATCTGTGCCATGATACCACATCCGGCGCGCTTTTGTCAACGCGCCGGACAGAGGCTGTCAATAATTGCCGGGCCTTGATTTTGCGCCCATGAAGCGCTATAATTTAGCAAAACAAAAAACGCTGTCGTTTTAAAGGAGAATTCGGTATGAAGAAATGGTTCGCCGCGTTTATCGCTGCGGCGCTGCTGGCGGCGCTGCCTGCGGCCTATGCCGCCGGGGAGGAAAAGGACGAGAAAAAGACCGAGCCGCTGACCCAGGAGCAGCTGGCGGAGCTGGACTGCGTCGGTGAGCAGACGGAGGACGCTCTTCAGATCGCGCTGACCAACGACGCCGGGGCGGATATAACGTCCGTGATGGTGCGCGTCCACGGGGAAGAGGAATGGTCCGACGAGCTGATGGAGAAGAAGGACGTGTTCGAGGACGGGGAGACGTCCCTGCTGTGCTGGACCCCCGGAGAGGACGAGAGCACCCTGGCCCTGTATGATATATGCCTTGTCATGACGGACGAGGAGGACGAGGACAGCCAGGTCGTGCTGCATATGGTGCCCCTGTCCGATATGGACGCGGCGCGTCTGGCGCAGGACGAGGAGAGCGGCCTGTATCATCTCGTCTATACCAGCCTGCTCACCGAAAAAGAGGTGGACACCCTGCAGACGGAGCAGATGGCCGCCGAGCAGGACGAGAAGGACGAGGAGCAAAAGGGCTGGTCCTTTACGGGCAGCGCCGGCGGCGAGAGCGGGACCGGGGGCAATACCACCGGCTGCGTGGGCGACGGGGCCCTGTTCTACTGATGGACGCTCCGTCCGCCGGCGGGCGCGCCGCCGGGCTCGACTGTCTGCGGGCCGTGGCCTGCCTGTGCATCATCCTCATGCACACGGCCTACTCCACCATCCTGATGTTCGGCTCCGGGATGGGGTTCGCCCAGGCGGTGGTGTGCCAGGCGGCGGTGAACATGCAGTATTGGGCGGTGCCCTGCTTCATCATGGTGACGGGGGCGCTGCTGCTGCGGCCGGAGCGGCAGATCGGCTATCGGAAGCTGTTTTCCAAATACATCGCCAGGGCCCTGAAGGCCATCGTGGTGTTCGGGGTGCTGTTCGCGGTGCTGGAGGCCGTATTCGACCCCGCTATGCGCTCCTGGAGCGCGTTTCTGGGCGGTGTGGCCGAGGTGTTCACCGGCAGCACCTGGTCCCACATGTGGTACCTGTACTGCCTGCTGGGGCTGTATCTGCTGCTGCCCGCCTATAAGAAGATCGCCGCCCTGTCCGAGGAGAAGGACGTGCGCTATCTGCTGGCCGTGTACGGCGTGTTTTTGTCCCTGCTGCCTCTGCTGGGCATATGGAACATCCCCTGCGGGTTCTACATCCACACGGGCACCGTCTATCCCTTCTGGCTGTTTTTGGGCTGGTACCTCTACCGCTGGGGCGGAAAGGTCCCCAGAGGCGTCTATTCCGCCATGGCCCTGGCCGGCACCGCCGCCATGGCCGGGCTGACCTATGTGCGCATGCGCTGGAGCGTCGCGGCGCTGGACGTGTTCTTCGGCTATGCTTCTCCGGTGGTCATCCTCCAGGCGGCGGGCGTCGCCGGCTGGTTTTTCCGGACGGGACAGGAGGGCTTCGCAGGCGTGAAACGGGCGCTGGCCAGCATCGACCGGCACTCCTTCGGGGTGTACCTCATCCACATGGCCTATATCCGGCTGCTGTACAAGTATCTGCATTTCGACCCCTATGGCCTGGGGCTGTGGGGGATACCGGGCCTGCTGGTCACGGTGGCCTTCGCCTTTGTGTGCGCCTATGTGACGGACATGGCGATGAAAAAGCTGCCGGTGTTTCGGAGCATCGTTTAGAGAAAAAACAACGGCGGCCGGTCCGATGACCGGCCGCCTTTATCGCGCGTTTCAGGCGCGGAACATGTCCGCGCCGGGGAAGTATTTCTCCGCGAAGGGCACGCGCTCCACGGTGAAGGCCCTGCCCGCCAGGTAATCGAGCGGGCCCGCGTCGTCGGTGAAGTCGAAGCCCACCCGCCAGCTGTACAGCAGCTGCCGGCTCTCCCCGTATTTTCGGTTGACCCGCTCCCGGCCGTATTTGCCGTCCCCCAGCAGAGGCCAGCCGGCGTGGGCCATCTGCACCCGTATCTGGTGGGTGCGGCCGGTGTGCAGCCGGCAGGATACCAGGCTCAGGCCGTCCCGGTGGTCGATGAGCCGGTAATCGGTGGCGGCGAAGCTGGCCCCCGGTTCCTGCCGGGGCTTGACGTAGACCTGTTTTTTTGCCGCGTCCTTGAACAGCCACCCCTCCAGCCGGCCCTCGGGGGGCTCCGGCCGGCCCAGACACACGCACAGATACTCCTTGGTCACCTGGCGGGCGCGTATCTTCTCGTCCAGCACCCGCAGGGCGGGAGCGGTCTTGGCGGCGATGACGATGCCGCCGGTGCCCCGGTCGATGCGGTTGCACAGGGCGGGGGCGAAGCTGTTCTC
>CANPXW010000096.1 GCA_947587025.1 uncultured Oscillospiraceae bacterium | reverse complement strand
ACCGACAAGGGCGCGGCCGTCACCAAGTACTGCGACTTCGGCTGCATCGGCTGCATGAAGTGCAAGAAGGAGTGCCCTGCCGACGCCATCACCATCACCAACTTCCTGGCCGTCATCGATCAGGAAAAGTGCGTCCACTGCGGCCACTGCGCGGAGGTCTGCCCCCGCCATGTCATCCACCTGGTGGACGAGACCGTCAAGGCCTGAGCAAAAAACGGATAAGAGCGCCCGGGAGTTTCCCGGGCGCTTTGCTTTTCTCGCCGTCCATGCTATACTTATAATATGTATCCTCCCGCCGCAGAAAGGAGACCTCTGCCATGCCGGAGCTGAAATACAAGACGCGGGGATCTTCTCCCCAGGGCAAGCCAAGGGTGTACTTTGCCTGCCATCCCGGCGACTTTTCCTCCTGCTTCGAGCCGCTGTGGGACGACGTGCAGGCCATCAGAGACTGCGCCGTTTTCTATTACGATCCGGCGGAGGACTTCGTCCCGGACGAGGACTACTACCAGGCCCTGGGCCAGATGCAGCTTTTTCTCTTCCCCGTCACCAGCGACTTGCTGTTCACCGCCAGCCGGGCCATGGACACGGAGCTGCCCTTCGCCCTGGAGCACCACATCCCCGTGCTGCCCGTGGCCTTCGAGACCGGCCTGGCCCAGCCCTTCGCTGAGCGGTTCGGGGACATGGAATTCCTCAACCGGGCCAAGCATGACGACACCGCCATCCCCTACGAGGAGAAGATGAAAAAGTACATCCAGTCTGTGCTGGTGGGGGACGCGCTGGCCGCCAGGGTGCGGTCTGCCTTCGATGCGTACATATTCCTCAGCTACCGGAAGAAGGACCGGAAGTACGCCCAGCAGCTGATGAGGCTCATACACCAAACCCCAGCCTGCCGGGACGTGGCCATCTGGTACGACGAGTTCCTCACCCCCGGCGAGAGCTTCAACGACGCCATCGGGGAGGCCCTGCGCAAAAGCGGGCTTTTCGCCCTGGCGGTGACGCCCAACCTGGTCAACGAGGACAACTACATCGCCCGCATCGAGTACCCCATGGCGAAGCGGGCGGACATGCCCATCCTGCCGGTGGAGATGGTCCCCACGGACAGGGACGCGCTGCAGGAAAAGTTCGACGGCATCCCGGACTGCACGGACTCGGCGGACCAGGCTGCCCTGGCGGCGGCGCTGGGGACGCTGGCCCTGCGGGAACACGCGGGGGACACACGGCACGACTATCTCATCGGCCTGGCGTATCTGGGCGGCATCGACGTGGAGGTGGATCACGGCCGGGCGCTGGAGCTGATCACATCGGCGGCCCAGGCGGGCCTCACCGCTGCCATGGAGAAGCTGGCGGCCATGTATCACAACGGCGAGGGCGTGGCCCGGGACTACCTGGAAGAGGCCCGCTGGCTGGAGGCCCTGGCGGAGCAGGCCGGGGAGAAATACGAGGCCGCCGGGGACGACGACAGCGCCCGGGACTATGCCCAGCGGCTGTATGACGCGGGCAGGGCCTGGTATGATCTGCGCCGGATGGACAAGGCCCTTGCCTATTACCAGCGGGAGCTGCGGCTGTGGCAGGAGCTGACCAGGCGGACAGGCGCGGCCGGCGACTGGCAGAATGTCTCGCTCATCTACTCCTACCTGGGGGATCTGTATCGGCTGGAGCACCAGCTGGCGGAAGCCAGGGAATATTATGCCCGCAGCCTGGAGATAGACAAGCAGCTGGCAGAGCAGCTGAGAGATCCTCGGTCCTGGCGCAACCTGGCCATCCGTCACAAGCAAATGGGGGTCGTGGAGGAGGATGCCGGCCAATACGCCCGTGCGCGGGAGCAGTATGAAGCGGCGCTGGCGATCCTGGAACCTCTGGCCGCCGAGTCAGATTCTGATGACCTCTGGTACCGTCTGGGGACCTGCTGCGGGGACCTGGGCGGTGTGTGCTACAGCATGGGCGATCTGGCGGCCGCCCGGCCCTATTATGTCCGATCCCTCGAAATAGCGGAGCGGCTGTTGGGCGAAAATGATACCGCCGACATTCGGCGAATGGTCGCCGCCTGCTGCGTCGATCTGGGCTATCTGTGCATGAAGGAAGGAGACCTGGCCGGGGCGCGGGCACATTACCTGCGCGCTCTGGAACTGGAGCAAGCGCTGGCCCAGGATCTGGGTACCGTGGCCGTCCAGCTCAGTCTTGCCAGCACCTGTGACTGTCTGGGCATGCTGGGTCAGGAGGAGAAAGACCTGGCCGGAGCACGGCCGTACTTTCTGCGGGCACTGCAGATCGGCGAGCGGCTGGCCGCTCAGTCCGACGCCGTACAGCTGCGCACAGCGCTGGCCCTCCGCTATACCAGGATGGGCGATCTGTGCAGGCACGAAGGGGACCTGGCTCAGGCCCGGATGTACTACGAAAAGGCCCTGGAGGTGCGGCAGCGTCTGGCGGACGAGACCGGCGCGCCCGACGACATGCGCGGCCTCTCCACCACGCTGGGCAGCCTGGGCGTGGTCTGTGCGGACAGCGGAAAGCCGGACCAGGCGCGGGACTATTACCTCCGGGCGCTGGCTATTGACCAACGGCTGGCCAGCATCTCCGACGCGCCCGGCGCCCAGGCCCTCGTGGCGACTTCCCTTTTGAACCTGGGCCAGCTGTGCCAGCGGGAGGATGATCCGGCCAAGGCCAGGGTCTATTTTGCCCAGGCGCTGGCCATTCAGGAGTGGGTGGCCGACGGCAGCGACTCCGTTGACACGCTGCAACAACTGGCTAAGGCGCTGGACAATCTGGGCTATCTCTGCCTGCGTGAGGGAAAGCTGGCGGCTGCCCGGAAATATTTCCTCCGGGAACTGGCCATCGACGAGGAGCTGACCCACCGGGCCGACACGCCGGCACGCCGGGCCAACCTGGCCATTTCCTGCAGAAGACTGGGCGATCTGTGCCGGCGGGAGGGCGATCCGGCCGGGGCCAGGACCTATCTTGCGCGGGCGCTGGAGCTGAGTGAGCGGCTGGCCGCCGAGACCGGGACGATCGAAGCGCTGGCCTCTCAGGCCGTCGCACTGGACAGCCTGGGCGGCCTCTGCCTGGAAGAAGGAGATAAGCAGGCCGCACGGGAATACTTCCTCCGGGAACTGGCCATCGACGAGGAGCTGGCCCGCCGCTCCGACACGCCCGACCACCGGTCCAACCTGGCCCTCTCCTTCAAAAAGCTGGGCGAGCTGTGCCGGGATATGGGCGATCCGACCGGGGCCAGGACCTATCTTGCGCGGGCGCTGGAGCTGCAGCAACGGCTGGCGGACGAGCGCGGGACCATCCCCGCCAAAGAAAGGCTGGGCATTATCTGTGTCGATCTCGGCGACCTTTGCCGCGCCGATGGGAACGGCAGCGAGACGCTGGACTTTTACAGCAGGGCCGCCAGGGTATTTGAGGCGCTGGCGGAGAGCAGACCCGATCAGTACCGGAGGGAGCTGGCCGTCATCTATCTGCGCCTTGCCTTCCATCTCAACGATCGCGGCCAACCGGAACAGGCGGCGGAGTATTTTTGCCGCGCCGCGCCGCTGCAGGAGCAGACAGCGGGCGAGGACCCCTCCGGGCTGGAGATCGCCGGCAAATGCTGGTCCAACGCCGGCATACTCTACCGCGCGCTGGGGAACGCGGACCGGGCCGGCCCCGCCTTTCGCCGGGCGCTGGACGTATACCAGGCGCTGGCCGCCCGATTCCCGGAGAACAAGACCTACGCCGCCGGCCGGGACGAGGCCTACCGCCAGACCATCCGTTACAACTTCCCCCGGCCAGATCAGTCCCGCTCTTGACAACCGGTGGAAAACAGGGTATCATAGCGCTTGTCAGAAAGATGCGGGAGGATGTCCCATGATCTTCGGCTTTACGGCGGAATTTGACTTCTTTACCTTTTTTGCCAAGGGGTAAGGTCGTTTCCCGCTGCGATAAACAGACAGGAATATCTGCTGTGCGGTGTGGAAGCGCCGCACAGCTTTTTGTTTTAGAAAGGGAATTTTGAACATGGAACTGGACGAGATAAAACAGCAGCTGGACGAGCTGGACATTGAGATGAGCCGCCTGTTCGCCAAGCGGATGGAGCTGGCCGTCACCCAGGCCGAGGTACGGGCGGCACGGGGCCTGGCCCCCGTGGACGCCGCCGGCCAGCGGGAGGCAAAGCAGCGCTTCCAGCAGACCGCCGGCGAGAGCCTCTCCGGCTACGCCGGGGTGGTGTGGTCCACCCTCCAGGACGTGGCCCAGAGCTGCCAGGCCGCCGCGCTGGGCGAGCCCAGCGCCCTATGCGAGCGCATCGCCCGCAGCCTGGAGAGCACCAGCCAGCTGTTCCCCGAGTCGGCCACCGTGGCCTGCCAGGGGGTGGAGGGTGCCTACGCCCAGATCGCTGCGGACAAGCTGTTCCAGGACGCCCACATCTCCTATGTGCGCAGCTTCGAGGCGGTGTTCTCCGCCATCGCCAGCGGCTTCTGCCAGTACGGCGTGCTGCCCCTGGAGAACAGCACCGCCGGCTCCGTCAACCGCATTTACGATCTGATGATGCAGTACAACTTCTCCATCGTCCGCTCCCTGCGGCTGAAGGTGGACCACAACCTGCTGGCCCGGCCCGGCGTGAAGCGGGAGGAGATAAAGGAGGTCTTCTCCCACGAGCAGGCCATCGCCCAGTGCCAGGAGTTTTTGAAGACCATGCCCGGCGTGAAGGTGACGGTGTGCGAGAACACCGCCGTGGCCGCCAAGCGGGTGGCCGAGTCAGACCGGAAGGATGTGGCGGCGCTTTCCTCCCACGCCTGCGGGGCGCTGTACGGCCTGGACACCCTGGCCGCCGACGTGCAGGACAAGGGTAACAACTACACCCGGTTCATCTGCATCGGCAAACAGCCGGAGATCTTCCCCGGCGCGGACCGCACCAGCGTCATGCTCACCCTCAGCCACCGGCCCGGCGCGCTGTACCGGGTGATGAGCCGCATCACCGCCCTGGGCATCAACCTGACCAAGCTGGAGAGCCGGCCTCTGCCCGACCGGGATTTTGAGTTCATGTTCTACTTCGATCTGGAGACCAGCGTCTACTCCCCCCGGTTCATCCAGCTGATGGGGGACCTGGAGCAGATGTGCGAGACGTTCCGGTATCTGGGCAGCTATTCCGAGGTCGTGTGATGCAGATCGAGGGACTGGACAGAGCCATATGGCTTTTCAGCCTGTTGTTCGGCGGGCTGACCATCTACGGCGCCTGTGTGCAGGTGCGTCAGCCGCTCTACCGCAAGTCCTGCAGCCTGATGATAGCCGGCGGGGCCGTGCTGCTGGCGGCCATCGTCGTGAGCCTGCGGGGCATCGTGTGGGACTGGGCCGTGGCCCTGGTGGGCTGCGCGGCCATCTGCATCGCCGCCTACTGGAACGGGCGCATCTGCGGCGTGGTCAAGCTCAAGCATCATCTGATACGCTTTTTGTTCTGCTCCATCCTGGTGGTGGGCTTTTCCCAGAGCTGAGAGACGAAAGGAAGGATAGATATGCTGCTCTCCACCCTTGAGCAGGCTCCCGGCAAGCAGACCGCCCACGTGCTGGGCATGGTCTACGGCAGCGTGGTCACCACCCGGCACCTGGGCAAGGACCTGGAGGCCGGCGTGAAGACCATCGTGGGCGGCGAGATACGCGGCTATACCGAGATGCTGGACGACGCGCGGAAGATCGCCATGCAGCGGCTGGAGCAGAACGCCGCCGACATGGGCGCGGACGCGGTGCTGGGCATCCGGTTCACCACCTCCTCCGTGATGCAGTCCGCCGCCGAGATCACCGCCTACGGCACCGCTGTGCTGCTGCGGTAAGGATACCCTCATAAACCAATACAGACAGCGGATGGTTCGCGCCGTCCGCTGTCTTTTCGTTCATGTTCTGTTCACAAATAGTTAAATAAGTAAACACAAACTGTTAATTAAAAGCAAACACATTTTGTCATGCACAGTGGTAAAGTTTGTTCGCTCGAAAGAGCGGCACAAAACAAAAGGAGATGCATGCAAGATGGAACGCAAAATGACTCGCAGGACCAGATGGGCAGGAGGCTTCCTGCTGCTGGTATTCACCCTCTCCCTGGCCATGAGCATGGCCGCGCCGGCCTTCGCCGCAGAGGGACCGGACCTGGAGATGAGCACGGCCTATCCCGGCGTCACCGCCAAGGCGGGAGACAGCCTGGGCTTTGATCTGGACTTCTCCAACGGCAGCGGCGCGGGGGCCGACCTGGCTCTGGCCGTGACGGACATCCCCGACGGCTGGGACGGCTACTTTCAGGGCGGCTCCAGCCAGATCAGCCACGTTTTCGTCCGCAGCGGCGACTATGAGTCCCTGGCCAGCTTCCAGCTGACCATCCCCGTGGAGGCGGCGGAGGGTACATACACGGTAAAGCTGCGGGCCTCCGGGGACGGGCTTTCCTCGGACCTGACCCTGACGCTGGACGTGAGCGAGGAGGAGCTGGGCAGCAGCAGCCTGACCACGGAGTATCCTGAACAGGAGGGGTCCTCCGGCACCACCTTCTCCTTCAGCTCCACCATCCAGAACAACACCCCCAGCGAGCAGTCCTA
>CANPXW010000095.1 GCA_947587025.1 uncultured Oscillospiraceae bacterium | reverse complement strand
TCCGTGGGGGACCTGGTGGTCCACGAGACCCACGGCATCGGCCGGTTCGCCGGCATCTTCAAAATGCCGGTGGACGGCGTGGAGAAGGACTATGTGAAGATATGCTACGCCGGCACGGACAGCCTGTATGTGCCGGCCACCCAGCTGGACCTGGTGACCAAGTACATCGGCGCGGGGGAGGACGCCCCCGTGAAGCTGTCCCGGCTGGGCGGGACGGACTGGAGCCGGGCCCGCAGCCGGGCCAAGGCCGCCGCCAAGCAGATGGCCGGCGAGCTCATCGGCCTGTACGCCGCCCGCCAGCGCAGCCCCGGCCACGCCTTCGCCCCGGACAGCACCTGGCAGCGGGAATTCGAGGACGCCTTCGAGTACACCGAGACGGAGGACCAGCTGCGGTGCGCCCAGGAGGTCAAGCAGGACATGGAAAAGCCCGTCCCCATGGACAGGCTGCTGTGCGGCGACGTGGGCTACGGCAAAACGGAGGTGGCCCTGCGGGCGGTGATGAAGTGCGTGCTGGATGGGCTCCAGGCGGCCATATTGGTGCCCACTACGGTGCTTGCCCAGCAGCATTACCAGACCGCCGTCAGCCGGTTTTTCGGCTTTCCCGTGCGGATAGAGATGCTCTCCCGGTTCAGCACCCCCGCCCAGATCAAGGCCACTCTGGCCGGCATGGCGGACGGCAGCTGCGACATCGTCATCGGCACCCACCGGCTGCTGCAGAAGGACGTGAAGTTCAAGCGCCTGGGCCTGCTGGTGGTGGACGAGGAGCAGCGCTTCGGCGTGGGCCACAAGGAGCACATCAAGGAACTGTCCCGCCAGGTGGATGTGCTCACCCTGTCCGCCACGCCCATCCCCCGGACGCTCAATATGGCCCTGTCCGGCATCCGGGACATGTCCACCCTGGAGGAGCCGCCCAGGGACCGGCTGCCGGTGCAGACATACGTGATGGAGCACGACTGGGGCGTGGTGGCCGACGCCATCCGCCGGGAGGTGTCCCGGGGCGGGCAGGTGTATTACCTGCACAACCGCATCGACAACATCGAGCGCACCGCCGCACGCATCCTGCAGCTGCTGCCGGGCCTTGCGGTGGACGTGGCCCACGGCCGGATGAACGAGCAGGAGCTTTCCGCCGTCATGGAGAAGGTAACCCAGGGCCAGACCCAGGTGCTGGTGTGCACCACCATCATCGAGACGGGCATCGACATCCCCAATGTGAACACCCTCATCATCGAGGACGCGGATAAGATGGGCCTGGCCCAGCTGCACCAGATACGGGGCCGTGTTGGCCGCAGCGCCCGCCGGGCCAGCGCGTATCTGACCTATAAAAAGGACAAGGTGCTCACCGAGATCGCGGAAAAGCGCCTGGAGGCCATCCGGGAATTCGCCGAGTTCAACTCCGGCTTCCGCATCGCCATGCGTGACCTGGAGATACGGGGCGCGGGCAATCTGCTGGGCGCGGAGCAGTCCGGCCACATGATCGACGTGGGCTACGATATGTACCTGAAGCTGCTGGAGGAGGCGGTGCTGGAGGAGAAGGGCGAGCCGCTGCCGGTGCGGACCGAGTGCGCCGCCGACCTGGCGGTGAACGCCAACATCCCCGAGAGCTACATCAAAAGCGCCGCCCAGCGCATGGACATCTACCGCCGGGTGGCCCTGATACGCACCGAGGCGGAGGCCGACGACATCACCGACGAGCTGTGCGACCGGTTCGGCGACCCGCCCGCCAGCGTCAATGCCCTGGTCCAGGTGGCGCTGCTGCGGGGGGAGGCATCCCGCCAGGGCGTCACCGACATCTCCCAGAAGGGCGGCGCGGTGCGCTTCGCCTTTGCCGATTTCGACTTTGCACGCATCAGCGCCCTGTACGCCATGCCGGAATGGAAAGGCCGGGTAAAGGTGGCGGCCGGCGGCACGCCGGCGGTGACGCTGCGGCTGGTCTCCCGCCGGCGCATCCTGGAGGAGGCCCGCTCCTTCATCCGGGACTACGCCGCCATGGCGGAGAAAAAGGAGGCCTGACATGGCGGATGTGACATACTGCACCCTTGCGGAGGTGGACAAAAGCCGCCTCAAATACGTGGTGGTCATCGCCCGGTACCGGGGCCAGTGGGTGTTCGTGCGCAATCGGGAGCGGGACACCTGGGAGAGCCCCGGCGGCCACATCGAGCCGGGAGAGACGGCGCCCCAGGCCGCCCGCCGGGAGCTGTGGGAGGAGACCGGCGCGGAGAAGGCGGAGGTCTCGCTGGTGTCCTATTATCAGGTGGAGGACTACGGCGGGCTGTTTTTCGCAGAGATAGAGCAGCTTGGCCCGCTGCCGGCGGGCTTCGAGATCGCGGAGCTGCGCCTCTGCGACGCCCTGCCGGAGGACCTTACATACCCGGATATGCACCCGGAGCTGTTCCGGAAGGTGCAGGGCTGGCTGAACATGCAGACGGCAAAAAGAGAGGAGAGATGACCGCCTGTGCGATCTGTCTCTCCCTCAGGCTCCGGCGCAAGCCGGGGCCTTTCCATATGGATGGCCTCTTCTATTTTTCCCAGTCGATGGAAAACTGCTCGTTGGGCGTGCACTCAAGTATCTGGCACAGCGTCTCGGTGCGCTCCATCTGGATGGAGCGGGTAATGTGTTGAGTAGATAATAGGGGTGTTATTCATGGGAACCATAGACTTTTACATTAGGTAATACTATGATTTGCTCTTTTCCTTTTTCCGCTTTGGGATGGTGGCCAGCCACAGCAGCGTAAAGCCGCCGTAGAGCATGATGTCGTTGCCCAGGGGGATATACCGGTCCGACCACAGCTTCAGCTGCCAGGGCGGCAGGTCGAAAAGAAAGCTGCAAGCGAACACCGCGCCCGCCTCCAGCCACAGCAGAAAGCGTCCGCCCCGCAGGCTGCCCATGGGAAGACCCTCCGGGTCCGGCAGGCCGAATACGGGCCGCAGGGCCTCGTGGGCGCAGCGCAGCAGCATGGCCACCAGCATGAAATCGGCGCCTACCCACACGGCGATCACTACCGCCTCGATGCGGGGGACCATGTCCCCCAGGGAGATGCTGCGTATCATGATGAAGAAGGGATAGGTCAGCCGGGCGGTGAGGGCCGGGCCGAACACGCTCATCACCGACGCGCAGATAACGCCGCCCAGAGCCAGGAGCAGCAGATGCGTGCCCCACAGCCACCGGCCGTTTTTGGGTTTTTCCACATACCCGGACAGGAAGGAGAAGCACGCCGCCACACCGCACACCGACGCCAGCGGCAGCGCCCCCGGCACCGCCGAGGCCGCGTCCTGCCAGCTGAAGGGAGCCAGCCGGTCAGCGTCCATGTTGGAGACGGACAGCACGATCACCACGGCCAGCGCTCCCAGCAGCACTGCCCGCAGGATCACTGCCGTACGGGCGGCCGCCCGCATCTGGCCCAGGGTGACCGTCAGGCACAGGGCGATGGTCACCGCCGCGAACAGGCCCTGGCCGCTGCTGGCGTACACCGTGGACACCAGCCGCTCCGCTCCGCTGCGCAGGATGAAGCCCCCGTAGAACAGGAACCAGGCCGCGTACAGCGCCGGCACCACCCGGCCCATCACCGGCCCCAGCCAGCGCCGCAGCAGCCCGCCCATGCCCTCGCCGGGGCGCATGTGCCGCCGGAGGGACTCCAGGATGAGTGCCAGCAGCAGCACGGGGATCAGCGCCGGCAGCGGGGACAGCCATGCCCCCTTTCCCGCCAGACCCACCGCCGTCTGGGGCAGCAGCCGCAGCAGCGGGCTGAGAAGCGACACCGTTATCGCGGCGGCGAACTGTTTTCTTGTGATGCGCTTTTCGTCCATGAAAGGCCTCTTATTCCGCCAGATCGTAGCTGCGGTCCACCCGGCCGTCCACAGTGACGGTGATGGGCAGGGAGGGGAACAGCTCTCTCCACGCCTGGTCCAGCGCCTCTTTGTCCGGCGCGTTTTTCAGCGCGGCCTGCCGCAGGCCCAGAAAATCGCAGCGATCCTCCTGGGCGCAGGCCAGCGCCTGGGACACCCAGGACCGCACCGTATCGGACAGGGCTGCGTCCAGCGCCTCCGGCGACGGCGCGTCCCGCAGGGGCTTTTCCAGCACGCCGGTACGTACTGTGCACCGCACGTTGATGCCCTCCGGCGCGCCGCCGTCGCTGAACCGGCCCGTCACCTCCGCCTCGCCGTCCAGCAGCTCCATGGTGCACCCGTCCACGGTCACCAGCAGGCCGGAGGGTCCGCCGGTGAGCACCTCCGCGCCCAGGGACGCCTCCGGGGAGAGGAACCGCACCAGACCTCTCTGGTCCAGCACGGCGTACCCCGCCGGGACCACCGCGTCGGAGCGCTGCTCGTCGGTGAACACCCGGCCCTCGGAAGGCGCGGTCTGCACCGCCAGGCACAGGGCCCCGTCCCCCTCCGCCAGCGCGGCGGCCACCTGGCGCAGGGTGTTTATGGTCCAGCCGGTGGACCGGGCCTGCCGCTCCAGAGAGGCCAGCCGCTGGGTGATGTCCGTGGCCTGCTCCGAGGCATCCACCACCGCGTCTCGAGCCGAGCCTTTGACCACCAGCATGTCGGTATCCATGCGCAGGGTAGGGCTGCGGTCCACCCACTGGATGACGCTGTCCAGGTCCTGGTCGGCGGACCGCTCCCCCAGCAGCAGATACTGCACGTGGGCGTAGAACAGCTGATTCTCCGGGGAGTAGTTCTGCAGCCGTGCGATGGCGTCCTCGATGCCGCCCGCCTCGGCGGACATGACCAGCGCCGGCTCCTTGTCCGGGCCCAGGCCCGAGGACACGCTCATCACCAGATGCTCATCCTCCCGGTCCAGCCCCATGGTCTGGATGAGCAGCAGCTTCTCTGCGTCATGCCGGTCCGAGGCCAGGGACATGCCGCAGCCAGACAGGCACAGCGCCAGCGCCCATACATATAATAATAGTAGCAGACGCCGCATCAGACGCGCCTCCGTATATCGCCGCCGTTGATGGCGGGGTCCCGCAATACGTGCCGCCAGGGCGGGTTTCGGGTGAAGGTGCCGCCGGTACTGCCGCCGCCGCATCCGCCCAGGGGCGTCATGTAGGCCCGGCCGAAGCTCTCCAGGGAGCACAGATGCCAGAGCAGCAGCACCGCGCCCATGATGATGCCGAACATTCCCGCGAGGGCGGCCGCCAGCACCAGCGCGAACCGGAAGATGCGCAGCGCAGCGCCCAGGTCCTGGCTGGGCATGGTGTACCCGGCGATGCCCGCCAGGGCCACCACGATCACCGCGATGGGACTGACCACCTTTGCTTCCACCGCCGACTGGCCCACGATCAGCGCGCCGATGATGCTCACCGTCTGGCCCACCGGATTGGGCAGCCGCAGCCCCGCTTCCTGCAAAAGCTCGAAGGACAGCAGCAGCCCCAGGATCTCCACCGCCGTGGAGAAGGGCACCGACTGCTTGGACTCTATCACGCTCAGCAGCATCTTGGTGGGCAGCATCTCCGGGTGGTAGGTGGCCACCGCCACGTAAAAGGCCGGCAGCAGCAGCGTCATAGCCAGGCTCAGCCACCGCAGCAGGCGGATGGCCGTGGCCGGCCAGAAGTGCTGGGCGGCGTCCTCGGTGGTCTTGAGGAACTCCGGCAGGAAGGCCGGGGCCGCGAATCCCACCGGGATGCCCTCCACGATCAGGCCCACCCGGCCCTCCAGCAGCAGGGAGGCGAACTTGTCCGGCCGCTCTGTGTGGATGAGTTGGGGGAAGGGAGAGCGGGGCATATCGACCAGCCCGCTGTCCAGAACGTCGGGCAGCACTACGCCGTCCACATCCAGCGCCTTAAGCCGGGAGAGCATCCGCTCGGGCAGGTCCGGCGCCGCAACCCCCTCCAGCCACATCACCGCCGCCTGGGACCGGCTCTTGCGACCCACGGTGGTCTGGGCCAGCTTCAGCTGAGGGGTGTGCAGGCGGGAGCGGACCAGGGCGGTGTTCACCCGCATCACCTCCACGAAGGCGTCCTTGCCGCCCTTGACGGACTTTTCCACCGTGGGCTCCTGTACGCTGCGGTGCTGGTCCGTCTTCACCTGGAAGGTGAAGGCGGCCCCGTCGAACACCAGCGCGCAGCAGCCGTAGGCGATGGCGTCCGCCAGCTGGTCCATGGCCGTCACCTTCTTCATGGACGGACCGTACACGCCCCCATTCTCAATGGCGGCGATCACGTCCGCCTCCCGCTTGAGGGCGGCGAACCGGACCGGGTCCGTCAGGGGCCGCAGCACCTGCTCGGCCACCGACCCGCCGGAGGTCACGCCGTCCAGCCAGCAGGCGAACACCGCCGCCCCTGTCCCCCCGGCATAGACACGCCGCGTCTCCAGGTCCGCGCAGCCGGAGAAGAGCTTTTCCGTGTTTTCAGGGGATACAGGGCAGTTGTATATAGGGTCCGGCAGAGGGTGAACGTCTACATCTTGTGGCCTTTTTACAGTATCATCCAACATACAGTTATCATTCCCACTCGGTAAGATTTCATAATGATTTTTTTGAAAATTTCGCAAAAAAAGTGTTGACATTGGCATTCCGAGATGGTATATTAGCAAAGCGCCTCGCGGGGGAGGCCTTGCGCGGTGTGGTGTACCTTGTAAATTAAACAATGCAAA
>CANPXW010000094.1 GCA_947587025.1 uncultured Oscillospiraceae bacterium | reverse complement strand
ACCTCCACGCCCCGGGACACGGAATAGGACGTGCCCAGATGGATGTTCAGGAAGTTCTGGTGGATGAAGGGGAACGAGTCGTCAAAGTACAGCAGGTATTTGTGGGTGGTGCCGTTGCCGATGATGGCCGGCGAGAACACCTTCTTCTCCGCCCCCACCGGGTTTTTCACCGGGTCGTACCAGGTGAAGGTCAAGCCCCGCTCGCCGATGTCGGCGCTCTCGGGCACCTTGTGAATGCTGTCGATCTCAAAAATGCCCGTGAAATAATTCCACAGCCGCTGGAGCACCGACCGGTCCTTGACGGCGAACAGCGCCTGCGCGCCGCCGGTGGCCAGCCTGCCACGGGACACCACGGCCCCAAGGCGCGTGACCTTGTAGCCCTGGCTCTCGTAGTTGTCGTAGAATTTCTGCACATACTCCGCGGCCTCGGCGGAGTCCTCGCTGCCGTCGTCGGCCTGGCCGATGTTCACCGCCGCAGCACGGGTCTCTTCATCGATCTCGCCGGAATCGCGCAGCGCGATGAGGTAGTCGGCATAGGGCACATAGTCCAGATAGCCGTACTCCTCCCACTTCTGGTTCATGTATGTGATACGCTGATTGTTCGCCTGCTTCTGGTACTGGCCGTCCGTCTTGAATATCTTCATCCGGTCCATCAGCCCGTAAACCAGTATCATGACGATCAGGATGACCATCACGATGGAGAACATGGCGTGCAGCAGTCTTTTTAATACGTATTTGCCCATAGATCACCCAGCTCTCTTGCTTGGATTTTTGCCGGCCCCGCCGGCGGCTCTTTTGGGTATTTACCAATGAAAGTATTTTGATTCAGACAAAGGGGCGGGATGGCCCCGCCCCTTTGCGAGATTTGCGAAAGCTCTAAGACTTAAATCTTAGAAGATGCCCCAGGCGATGCACTCGTAGCCGTGGGGGATGACGGTGTCCAGATAGGTCTGGGCGTCGCCGTAGTCAGGACCCCAGCCGGTCAGACCGCCAAGGTCGTAGTTCATCATGTAGCCGTCCAGCGGGTTGTAGTTGGAGTCGTTCTCGGTGTCCTGATCGCCGGCAGCCACCAGGTTCACGATGACCAGGCCCTTCAGGGTCTCGTCATAGGACTGCTTCACAGCCTGCTGCGCGGCGGACATGTCGGTATCGTAGTCGGAGTAAGGCATGTCGAGGTAGAGGGGGTTCTCCTCGGAGATCTCCACGCCCTCGGCGGCCAGCTCCTCGATGGCCTTGTCCAGATACTCAGCGGCCTTCTCGGGGTTGTACCAGCCGTCGAAGCCGAAGCTGGAGCCCACGCCGTCAGCGCCCGCAGGATCCCAAACCTGCATGGGATAGCCGTCGGCCTCGATGGCGGCCTGCAGGACCTCGCCGTAGTAGGTGCCGGCGGGGAAGGTCACGTCCTCGCCGCCGATGCTGACGGTGAACTCGTTGGCAGCATTGACGAAGTTGCCGGGCACGTAGGAGTTGGTCATCTGGCCGTCGGGATCGCCCTCGCCGTAGAGGACGGTCATGTAAGCGTGACGGTCATAGGACAGGGCCAGAGCCAGACGGAAGTTCTGGTTGAGCATAGCGGCCTTGGTGCGCTCGGCGTCGGCCACGGTCTTGGTGGACACCATGGCGCTGGGGTCGTTGTACAGGTTGGCGTGGGCGTAACGGTTGACGTTGTTCCAGTTCATGATAGCGGTAGCGCTCTCATGGTTGGCGTAAGCGTAAGCCTCCACATAGTTCTTGGACTCGTCGACCTCAGAGGTCTCCTGCTCGGCCAGAGGACGGACCTGGGCGGTCAGAGTGGCGCTGTAGAAGGTACCGTCCATGAAGTTGTTCCATCCGAACAGAGGATCGGTGCCGTCGGCGAAACGACGGGTGATGGTCTTGTTGTGCACGTTCTCCGCATCCCAGTAGCTGGGGTTGGCGGAATAGGTGATGGTGTTCTGATAGGTGTAGTTGCTGACCAGGTAAGCGCCGCAGTAGGCGATGTGGTCAGGGTCGGTGCCGAACAGGTAATCGGAAGCGGCGCTGTCGAACTCAGTGCCGAACTTGCCGCCCTGAGAGGTGTAGTAGTCGCGGCTCAGAGGAGCCATGACGCTGTAGCCCATCAGAGTCAGGAACCAGGGAGCGTTGGTCTCCAGGGTGTACTCCAGGGTGTAGTCGTCCAGAGCCTTCACGCCGACCTCGCTGAAGTCGGTGATGGCGCCGGTGCCGTACTCCTCCAGGTTCACGACGGTGCCGTACAGCAGGTCGGCCAGACCGGCCTGGGTGTCGCAGCAGTGCTGCAGACCGGCTACCCAGTCGTCAGCCTTGACTTCGCCGACCTCGGTGCCCTGGCTGGTGACCCACTTCACGCCCGGACGGATCTTGAAGGTGTAGGTCAGGCCGTCGGGGGAGACCTCATAGCTCTCGGCCAGAGCGCCAACCTGGACGTTCTCGTTGTTGTAGATCAGCAGGCCGTCCCAGGTGGGGGACAGGACCTCGCCGCTGGTGGCCTGGGCGGAAGCCAGGGTATCCCAGGTCTGGGGGGTAGCGGTATAGGTGAAGGCGATCTCGTCGGCGATGGTCAGGCCCTTGTCAGCGGCCCAATCCTGCAGAGCCTGATAGCTCTCGCCGGTGCCGACCTTTTCCTTCCAAAGAGCGGTGGCCTCGGAGCGCTCCTCGGGAGTCAGAGGACGCTCGTTGACGACCAGCAGGTTCTTGTAGCCGCGGTAGGTCTCGTCATAGCCCCACTCGACAGAGGGAACGGATCTGGGGATGACGCGGGAAATGCCCTGCGCAGTGGTGTTGTTCTGCATGGGCACGCCCATGCCGGCCTCCAGGAGCTTGGCCTCGGCGATCGCCATCTTGCCCATACGGGTGCTGGGATCGACCTCGGCCTTGGCCTCGTCATAGGCAGCCTCGAAATCGCCCAGGACCTGGTCATAGACCTCATAGGAGAGATCCTCGTAACCAGCAGCGTCAAAGTTCTCCAGCGTATAGACATCCGCTGCCAGCTCGTCGCCGCCGTCGGCGAACGCAGGCGCCGCCAGAGCCAGGCACATGACCACAGCCAGGACCAGCGCCAAGAGTTTCCTTGCGTTGTTCATTGTTTGACCTCCTTCGTCACACAATACACTTTTATGAACAGGGCGCGCCCGCCCACGTCCACAAGCCTTATTCGCTTGCATCGTATGATGCAAGCGGAAAGGGGCATGCCCCTTTCCCGTCCACCGTGCAAGGACAAAAATCCACACAGTAAACATTTTCTGTATTTTATTACTTTAATACAATAATGTCAAGGGAAGTTCGTGGAAAATCACCATATTCCCGCCATCTATGGCACATTGCCTATAAATGGCCCGTTGATATTTGCAGCCTATAGGGCAATTCCCCCAACTGTCAGTTGATACCGGTCATATCGTACCCGTCCAGCCACGCCCTGGCCGTCTGGCACACGCCCCGCAGGCAATCCTCGTCGAAGGGGATGTCCAGACCGGCGTTTTTCAAAAGCTCCGTAAATACCCTGGTGCCGCCCTGGCGGGTGTAGGCCATGTATTTTTCCCAGGCCTCCTCCCTGCTGCGCTGTCCCAGCGCCCAGAACTGCAGGGACACCGTCTGGGCCAGGCAGTAGTCGATATAATAGAAGGGACTGCCGTAGATATGGCTCTGCCGCTGCCATGCCTCGCCGTCAGCAAAGAAGGGTATCTCCCCGTCCAGGCGCATCCAGGGCATGTATTCTCCCTGGAGCTTCTTCCAGGTCTCGTGCCGCTGGGCGGGCGTCATGTCCGGCCGGGCGTACACCTCGTGCTGGAAGTGGTCCACCAGGGTGCCGTATGGGATGAAGGTCAGCGCCGCGGCCAGGTGGCTGTAGCGGAACTTCCGCGCGTCCGGGCCGAAGAAGTCCTCCGCCCAGGGCCAGGCCAGAAATTCCATGCTCATGGAGTGGACCTCGCATGCCTCCATGCCGGGCCAGGCGTAATCGGCGGGGACCCGGTCCCGGTTCATCCAGTTGGCGAAGGCGTGGCCGGCCTCGTGGGTGACCACCTCCACGTCGTGCTGGGTGCCGTTGAAGTTGGCGAAGATGAAGGGCACGCCGTAGTCCTGGAGTGAGGTGCAGTAGCCGCCGCCTGCCTTGCCGGGCTTGGAGAGCACGTCCAGCAGCTCCCCGTCCAGCATCATGCGGAAGAATTCCCCCGTCTCCGGGCTCAGCTCGTCGTAGAACTTCCGCCCCGCCGCCAGGATGTCCTCCGGGGATCCCTGGGGCCTGGGGTTGCCGGAGCGGAACTCCAGCGCCGCGTCCGCGTAGCTGAGGGGATAGGCCACGCCCAGTCTGTCGGCCTGCCGGCGGTATATCCCGTCCGCCACCGGTACCAGGTATTTGCGCACTGCGGCGCGGAACCGCTCCACGTCCTCCCTGCCGTAGCAGTTGCGGCCCATGCGGTAATAGCCCAGGGTGGTGTAGCCCTCGCAGCCCAGCTTTTTGCCCATGGCGTCGCGCAGGCCGGTCAGCTCGTCGTAGATGCGGTCCAGGTCCGGCTGGTGGTCCTTGTACCACTGCCCCACCGCCTTCCAGGCCGCCAGCCGGCGCGCATCGTCCGGATCGTGCTGGAAGGGCCCCATCTGGCTGATGGTGTACACCCCGCCCTCGAAGGGTATCTGGGCCGAGGCGATGAGCTTGTCGTACTCCTGGGTCAGATCGTTTTCCTTCTGCAGCTGGGGGATGATCTCCGGGGCGAAGGTCTTACGGGCGATCTCCGCGTTGAGAAAGTACGGCCCGCCGAACTCCGCCTCAAAATCCGGCCGGAAGGGGCTGGCCAGCATGGCGTCCAGCCACCCTTGCATATACTCCTGCAGCTCCGGCCAGGCCCCGTTCCAGAAGGTCTCCTCCGCGTCGTAAAACTGGTCCCGGGTATCGATGCTGTGGCGGATGCTCACCAGGGTGCCCAGGGTATCCGCGTGCTCTTCCAGCTCCTCCCACCGGGCGAACACCGCCCTGGCCGTCTTGTAGTCCGGCGCGTCCTTCAGCGCCTGGGTCAGCGCGGCCATCTGCTCCTTGAGCGCCTGCACATCCGGCCGCGCGTAGGGCATCTCCGAAAACTTCATGGACGTCTCCTTTCGTCAAACCAATATTGTCAATACTTTATCACATATCGCCTGCCGCCGCAATAGATTTGTAATTTTTTACAGGACGTGGTAGAATCAGCGTATGGCTGATCTGAACGACAACATCCGATATTTGAAGGGCGTGGGCGAGGCCCGTGCCAAGGCCATGGAAAAGCTGGGTCTGCGCACCCTGGGGGACCTGCTGGGGTACTTCCCCCGGGCCTATGAGGACCGGCGGACCTTTTACGCCATCGCCGACGCGCCTCTGGAGACGCCGGTGTGCGTCAAGGCCATGGTGGCCGCGCCGCCGGTGAACACCTTCGTGCGCCGGGGCATGGAGCTTCTGAAGCTCCGGGCCGTGGACGAGTCCGGCGCGCTGGACATCACCTGGTTCAACCAGAGCTATCTGAAGACCCAGCTGCTCACCGGCCAGACATACATCTTTTACGGCCGCATCAGCGCCCAGGGCCGCCGCCGGACCATGGCCAACCCCGTCTTTGAGCGGGAGGATAAACAGGGCGTGGTCACCGGCCGCATCATGCCCATCTACCGGCTGACCGCCGGGGTGAGCCAGAAGCAGCTGATGGGCGCCATATCCCAGGCGCTGGCGCTGTGCTCCGACCGAGCCCCGGACATACTGCCCGCCGCCCTGCGCCAGAAGTTGCAGCTGGCCCAGGCCCGGTACGCCTATGAGAACATCCACTTCCCCCGGGACGATCAGGCCCTGGAACAGGCCCGGCGCCGGCTGGTGTTCGAGGAGCTGTTCACCCTGGCCGCCGCCCTGGGCATGATGCGCCAGGAGCGCGCCCGCGACGACGGGCGGAAGCTGACGGCCTGGCCCATGGACCCGTTCTGGTCCGCCCTGCCCTACGCCCCCACCGGGGCACAGCGCCGGGCGGTGGCCGAGGCCATGGCGGACATGACCTCCGGCGCGCCCATGAACCGGCTGCTGCAGGGGGACGTGGGCAGCGGCAAGACGCTGGTGGCCGCAGCGCTCATATGGCAGGCGGCGAAAAACGGCCTGCAGTGCGCCTTCATGGCCCCCACGGAGATATTGGCAGAGCAGCATTATGGTAACCTTTCCCAGACCCTGGAGCCCTACGGCATCCGGGTGGTGAAGCTGACCGGCTCCATGAAGGCTTCGGAAAAGCGCAGTGTCAATGAGCTTCTGCAGGCGGGTCTGGCCCAGGTGGCGGTGGGCACCCACGCCCTGCTGAGCGAGGGCGTGGCCTTTGCCGACCTGGGGCTGGTCATCACCGACGAGCAGCACCGCTTCGGCGTAGAGCAGCGCGGCGCCCTGGCCAGCAAGGGGACGCGGCCCCACGTGCTGGTCATGTCCGCCACCCCCATCCCCCGCACCCTGGCGCTTATCATCTACGGGGACCTGGACGTGTCGGTGCTGGACGAGCTCCCCCCCGGCCGGCAGAAGGTGGATACCTTCGCTCTGGGCGAGGACATGCGCCAGCGCATATGGCGGTTCGTGCGCCGGCTGGTGGGCGAGGGCCGGCAGGTGTTCATCGTCTGCCCCATGGTGGAGGAGAACGAGGA
>CANPXW010000093.1 GCA_947587025.1 uncultured Oscillospiraceae bacterium | reverse complement strand
TGCGGGTGAGCCGGTCGCTGCGGGACACCGCTTACCGGGTCATGCAGGCCAAGGAGGCGTATATGAGCCAGCACCAGCGGGAGCCGGACCTGGAGGAGATCGCGAAAATGCTGGACATCGAGGTCAGCGAGGTGGTGATGGCCATGGACGCCATCTCCGACCCGGTGAGTCTGTTCGAGCCGGTCTACTCTGACGGCGGGGAGAGCGTGGCGGTGATGGACCAGATCGGCGACAGCAAGAACACCGACGCCGCCTGGCTGGAGCGCATCGCCCTCACCGAGGCGGTGGACAAGCTGGGCGAGCGGGAGAAGCGCATCCTGTCCATGCGCTTTTTCGACGGCCGGACCCAGATGGAGGTGGCGGCGGCCATCGGCATCAGCCAGGCCCAGGTGTCCCGGCTGGAGAAAAACGCCGTTGGCCAGATCAAAAAGGCCCTGTTCCCGGCATAGACAGGCAGGCCGCCAGGCGGCCTGCTTTTTTGTGCGAAGGGTTTTAGCATGACCGCTTGACAAACTGAACACGGGCGTATATAATACGCCTGTGTTCAGTTTTTAGAATAAAAACGTTCAATTTGAATGTTTGAGGACAAAAGAATGAAACTTTCCAAATGGGGATTTGAACTTCTCGCTTTTTTGGAACACAGCGGCCCCGGGGACTACACCCAGAAGCAGCTGGCCGAGGAGCTGGGCGCCTCAGTGGGGAGCGTGAACAAGCTGCTGCGGGACTTCCGTGCCGCCGGACTCGTCGGCGGGGATGGGAAGCTGGGCATCACCTCGGCGGGGCTTGCCGCGCTGGAACCACACCGGGTCCGGCGGGCGATCATCCTGGCCGCCGGCTTCAGCGAACGGCTGGCGCCGGTGACCCTGTCCGTGCCAAAGCCGCTGGTGACGGTGAAGGGGACCCGGATCATCGACACGCTGCTGGACGCGCTTTTGGCGGCAGAGATCACGGATATCACCATCGTCACCGGCTACAAAGCGGAGATGTTTTCCGCGCTGACGGAGAAATACCCCACGGTGCGCCTGGCAGAGAATCCGCTGTACAACCAGTCGGGCAACATCACCTCCCTGTATGCCGCAGCGGACAAGCTGGACCGCGTATACATATGCGACGCGGACCTGTATGTACACAACAGCCGCGTGATCTCAAAATATGAGTACGGGTCCTGCTTCTTCGGCGTCCCGACCCGGGAGACGGAGGACTGGTGCTTCACCATGAACGGCAGTTCCATCGGCTCCTTCTCCATCGGGGGCGAGCGGTGCTACCGGGCGGTATTCATCACCTATCTGGATGGGTCGGACAGCGCCCGATGCAGGGCGGACCTGGACGCGCTGGTCCGCTCCCGGGGCGGTAAGGAACACCACTGGTTCGACGTTCTCTTCGCCCGGCCCGGTGTCCGCTACCGCCTGCGGGCCAAGGCCTGCTATGCCGACGATATCACGGAGGTGGACACCATCGGCGACCTTGTGAAACTGGACGAGAGCTATTTCGGCCATCAACTGTAAAAAGGAAGGACATAAAAATGCGAGCTTTGATACTCAATTCCGGGCTTGGGCACCGGATGGGGGCGCTGACGGCGGAACACCCGAAGTGCATGACGGAGATCGGTGGCGGGGATACGATCCTCTCCCGGCAGCTGCGCCTGCTGGTTGCGGCGGGCGTGACCGACGTGGTGATGACCACTGGCTACTACGATAAGGTCCTGGTAGACTACTGCCAGTCCCTGGGGCTGCCCCTGACATACACTTTTGTGAACAACCCCGAATACGCCGAGACCAACTACATCTATTCCATCTACTGCGCCAGGGAGCATCTGGGCGGCGACGATATCCTGCTCCTGCACGGAGATCTGGTGTTTGGCGCGTATGTGCTGAATGCCGCGCTGACAAGCAAGCGCAGCTGCATGACGGTCAGCTCCACGGCGCCGCTGCCGGAGAAGGATTTCAAGGCGGTGGTCCACGGCGGACGGATAGAGAAGGTGGGCATCGAGTTTTTCGACAGCGCCATGGCGGCCCAGCCGCTGTATAAGCTGCTGTGGGAGGATTGGCAGGTGTGGCTGGAGAGCATCTGCACTTTCTGCGAGAGCGGGAAGAGGGGCTGCTACGCGGAGAACGCCTTCAATGAGGTGTCCGACAGGTGCGCGGTCTACGCGCTGGATGTTAAAGACGCGCTCTGCGCGGAAATAGATACAAAGGAGGACCTGGAGATGGTGTCCAACAAGCTGAAGGAACAAGAGGAAAAGACGGTATATATCTGCTTTTCCACCGACATACTGCACGGCGGCCACCTGGCTGTCTTGAATAAGGCGGCGGCGCTGGGCCGGCTGACGGTGGGCGTGCTGTCGGACAGCGCCGTGGCCAGTTACAAGCGTTATCCGCTGATCCCGTTCGAGGAGCGGAAGGCGTTGCTGGAGAACATACGCGGCGTGGAGCGTGTGGTCTGCCAGGAGACGCTGAGCTATAAGGGCGTCATCGACGAGCTGCATCCGGATATTGTGGTCCACGGGGATGACTGGCGTGAGGGATTCCAGAAGCCGCTGCGGGACGAGGTGATCGCGCTGCTGACGGAGTACGGCGGCCAACTGGTGGAGTTTCCGTATTCCTCGGATGAAAAGTACCGGGAGTATGAAAAGCGCGCCCGGATGGAGCTGTCCTTGCCGGATATGCGCCGCGGGCGGCTGAAGAAACTCATCGCCATGAAGGGCTGCGTCAACGCCATCGAGGCCCACAGCGGCATCACGGGCCTGATCGCGGAAAAGACCACGGTGCTGCAGGAGGGGAAGACCTACCAGTTCGACGCCATGTGGGTCAGCTCCCTGTGTGACTCCACCGCTAAAGGCAAGCCGGACATCGAACTGGTGGACATGACCAGCCGGTTCCGGACCATCGACGACATCATGGAGGTCACCACCAAGCCCATCATCTTCGACGGCGACACCGGCGGGATGACGGAACACTTCGTCTATACGGTCCGGAGCCTGGAGCGGATGGGCGTGTCCATGGTGATCATCGAGGACAAGACGGGGCTGAAGAAGAACTCCCTGTTCGGCACAGAGGTGAAGCAGACCCAGGACAGCATCGAGAACTTCGCGGCGAAGATCCGGGCAGGCAAGAAGGCCCAGAAGACCCAGGATTTCATGATCTGCGCGCGGATCGAGAGCCTGATCCTGGAGCAGGGGATGGAGGACGCGCTCACCCGCGCCTTTGCCTACACCAAGGCCGGGGCGGACGCCATCATGATCCACAGCCGGAAGAAGGACCCGGCGGAGATCAAGGAATTCATCGCAAAGTTCCGGGATAAGGACAAGACGACGCCCATCGTCCTGGTGCCGACTTCCTTCAACACCGTTTATGAGGAGGAGTGGAAGGCGCTCGGCGCAAATGTGATCATCTACGCCAACCAGCTGACCCGGACGGGCTTCCCGGCCATGCAGAACGCGGCGAAGCTGATATTGGAGAACCACCGGGCGAAAGAGTGCGATGACGTATGTATGCCCATCAAGGACATCATCACCCTGATCCCGGAGGAGTGACCGTGGGGCAGGAGATATGGAGCGGCGGCGATTGGCCGGACAGGCTCTCGGCGTACTTGTCGGCCAAGGGCGCCAAGAAGCTGCTCTTGGTATGTGGCCGGTCCTACGACGGACTGTGTGTCCGCGGGAAGATCGAGGCGCTGCCGGTGGAACGGGTCCGGTTCAGTGACTTCTCGCCCAACCCGCTGTATGAGGACGTGTGCCGCGGCGTGGAGAGGTTCCGGACGGAACAGTGCGACGCCATTCTGGCCGTCGGCGGCGGAAGCGCCGTGGATGTGGCCAAGTGCGTCAAGCTGTACTGCAAAATGGACCCGGCGAGGAACTATCTGGAGCAGGACCCTGCCGACACAGGTGTGCCGCTGATCGCCATGCCTACCACCGCCGGGACAGGCAGCGAGTCCACCCGGTTCGCGGTGATCTATAAGGACGGCGTGAAGCAGTCCGTCACCCATGAGAGCATCCGGCCGGACGTGGCAGTGCTGGAGCCGGCGGTACTGGAGAAGCTGCCACCGTACCAGCGCAAATGCACCATGCTGGACGCCCTGTGCCAGGGGATAGAATCCTGGTGGAGCGTGAACTCGACGCAGGAGAGCAAGCAGTATGCACACCGGGCCGTCCGGGGGATCATGGAGAATATGAACGCCTATCTCGCTGGGGACAGCGGCGCGGCGAGAGAGATCATGCTGGCGGCCAATTTTGCCGGCCAGGCCATCAACATTACCCAGACGACCGCGCCCCACGCCATGAGCTATAAGCTCACGAGCCTCTATAAACTGCCCCACGGCCATGCGGTGGCGGCATGCCTGCCGGAGGTATGGGCGTATATGCTGACCCATCCGGAGAACTGTGTGGACAGGCGGGGAGCGGGATACCTGGCGGATACGTTCGCGGATATCGCCCGGGCACTGGGACAGGATAGCCCCGAGGCGGCGGTGAGCGCCCTGCGGGAGCTGCTGGCGGAGTTGGGCATCGCCTATCCCGCCTCCCGGACGCGGGAGCAGGACCTGGAGACGCTGGCCGGCTCCGTCAACCCCACCCGGCTGAAAAACAATCCCGTCGCCCTGGATACGCAGACGCTGCGGGGGCTTTATGAAAGGATATTGAAAGATGAAGCTTGATTTTCTGAAAGAGTTCGACTTCTTTACCGGCGTGCCGGACAGCCAGCTGAAGGCGCTGTGCAATTATCTGATGGCCACTTATGGCATCTCAAAGCACCACATCATCGCGGCCAACGAGGGCAACGCGGCTGCGCTGGCGGCGGGGTACCACCTGGCCACCGGGAAGGTGCCCGTAGTATATATGCAAAACTCCGGAGAGGGGAACATTATAAACCCTGTGGCCAGCCTGCTGAACGATAAGGTGTACGGCATCCCGTGCCTGTTCATCGTGGGCTGGCGGGGTGAGCCGGGCATCCATGACGAGCCGCAGCACATCTATCAGGGCGAGGTGACGGTGAAGCTCTTGGAGGACATGGACATCGCCAGCTTCGTCATCGGCAAGGACACCACGGAGACCGAGGTGCAGGCCAAGCTGGCGGAGTACCGCGAACTGTGGGCCAAGGGCAAGCAGTGCGCTTTTGTTGTGCGGAAGGGTGCGCTGGAGTTCGACGGCAAAGTGAAATACGAAAACGCCAACACCATGCGCCGGGAGGAGATCATCCGGCACATCGTGGCGGTGACGGGGACCGACCCCATCGTGTCCACCACGGGCAAGGCCAGCCGGGAGTTGTTCGAGATACGGCAGGCCAACGGCCAGGGCCACGGGTATGATTTTCTGACGGTTGGCTCCATGGGCCACAGTTCCTCCATCGCGCTGGGGATCGCGCTGCAAAAGCCGGAGAAGAAGATCTGGATCATCGACGGGGACGGCGCGGCGCTGATGCACATGGGGTCCATGGCGGTGATGGGGGCGAATGCGCCCGGGAATGTGGTACACATCGTCATCAACAACGGCGCCCACGAGACGGTGGGTGGTATGCCGACGGTGGCGGGGAAGATAGATCTGGTGGCGATAGCCAAGGGCTGCGGGTACTCCAGCGCCGTGAGCGTGGACAGCTTTGAGGCGCTGGACGAGGCGCTGAAAGCGGCGAAGAGCCGGGACGAGTTGAGCCTGATCGAGGTCAAATGTGCCATCGGCGCCCGGGATGACCTGGGCCGGCCGACGACCACCGCCAAGGAGAACAAGGAGAACTTCATGGCGATGCTGGGGCGTTGAGCCCGGCCGCGAAAAATAGAAAGGGCCTGCTGCAAGATGCTTCTTGCAGCAGGCCCCCTATTGGAGAAGAGCTTACTTCATGCCGTTCTCGTAGGCCTCGATCATCTTTTTGACCATCTGGCCGCCGACGGAACCGGCCTGACGGCTGGTCAGCTCGCCGTTGTAGCCCTGCTTCAGGTTGACGCCGACCTCATTGGCGGCTTCCATCTTGAAGCGGTTCATCGCCTCGCGGGCGTTGGGGTTCACAAGCTGGTTGGAACTCTTAGCCATTGTATCTTTACTCCTTTCCGTTGCATTGGACGGAGCCAGGGCCGGCGGCCGAAGACGGCGCAGCCATTTTCAGTTGCCGCCCTTTCGTGCGTCCGGCATTATGTTCTGCAATTTTCCGCCCGATATGAAAGCCAAATTTTGTACTTTTTCAAAGCCGGCCGGGGCAATGCCGCCGCCGGGCTGGACGGCGGGGCGGGAGTGTGGTATGATGGAAAAAACGGTCTGGTTTTGGGAGGCTTTGGGATGCTCATAAAGCGCGACATGATCTTCACCCCGGCGGGCAAGAACCGCCCGCTGCACATCTGGCTGCCGGAGGGCTACGACGGCTCTGCGGCGCGCTATCCGGTGATGTACTTCTTCGACGGGCACAACCTGTTCCTGGACGAGGACGCGACCTTCGGCAAGAGCTGGGGCCTGCGGGAGTTCCTGCAAGGCTGGGCCAGGCAGATCATCGTCGTGGGCATCGAGTGCGGGCATGAGGGCAACGAGCGGCTCTTTGAGTACTGCCCGTACCACTTCCACGGCAGGTTCTGGGGCGACCTGGACGGCACCGGCGAGGCGACGATGCGCTTCATGGCGGAGGAGTTGAAGCCCCTGATCGACCGGGAGTACCGGACGCTCCCGGCGCGGGAGACCACGGCCATCGGCGGCTCGTCCATGGGCGGGCTCATGAGCCTGTACGCGGCGGTGAAGTATAACGGCGTCTATTCCAAGGCTGCCTGCGTCTCCAGCGCCATCGGCCCAGGCATGGCGGACCTGCGCCGGGACATCCAGGCCGCGCCCATCGACCCGGACACCCGCGTCTACCTCTCCTGGGGGACCAAGGAGGCCGGCCGCTCACGGGGCCGGGCGGGGGACTATGAGACGCCCACGGCGAGGAACAACCTGGAGATCGCCCAGCTGCTGGAGGCGAAGGGCGCCGCGACGCGGGTAGTGTGCCAGCGGGGCGGGGAACACAACGAGGCCAGCTGGGAGAAGCTGGTGCCGGA
>CANPXW010000092.1 GCA_947587025.1 uncultured Oscillospiraceae bacterium | reverse complement strand
GTTTCTTTTTTCCCATTATCGCCATAAGGCTTCTTTTGAACCACTCGCCCAGCGAGTGGTTTTCGGTTTACAAAAAGCGCGCCGCGCAAAAACGCGGCACGCTTCTCTGTTTTATGCGATCATTTTTTGCCGTCGGCCAGCATCCGGCCGGAGTTGAGGATGGCGATGACCGCCACGCCCACGTCTGCGAACACCGCCTCCCACATGGAGGCCAGCCCGAACGCGCCCAGGATGAGAAACAGCCCCTTCACCCCCAGGGCGAACACGATGTTCTGCTTCACGATGCGCCCGCACTTGCGGGCCAGCTCCATGGCCGCCGGCAGCTTGCCCAGGTCGTCGTCCATGAGCACCACGTCCGCCGCCTCCAGGGCCGCGTCAGAGCCCATGGCCCCCATGGCCACGCCCACGTCCGCCCGGCTGAGCACCGGCGCGTCGTTGACGCCGTCGCCCACGTAGGCCAGGGCGGCTTTGGGAGCCTTCTTCGCCAGAAGCCGCTCCACGGCGGCCACCTTGTCGCCGGGCAGCAGCTGGGCGTGCACCTCGTCCAGGCCCAGCTTCGCGCCCACGGCCTGGCCCACGGCCTGGGCGTCGCCGGTGAGCATGACCGTGCGGATGCCCTGGGCCTTCAGGGCGGCCACGGCGGCGGGCGCGGAGTCCTTCACCTGGTCGACGATCACCGCCCGGCCCAGGTATTTTCCATCCTTCGCCACGTGCACCACCGTGCCCACCTCGTCCCCGGACTGAGCCTGCAGCCCCATAGCGGCCATGAGCTTTTCGTTGCCCGCCGCCACGGCGGCCCCGTCCGCCAGGGCGGTGACGCCCTGCCCGGCGAGCTCCTTCACGTCCGTGACACGGGCCGGGTCGATCTCGGCGCCGTAGGCCCGGCGGATAGACTGGGCGATAGGGTGGTCGGAATAGGTCTCCGCCATGGCTGCGGCGGCCAGCAGCTCGCCCTGGTCCACGCCCTCGGCGGGGATAAGCTTCTCCAGCTCGAACACGCCCCTGGTGAGAGTGCCGGTCTTGTCGAACACCACCGTCTGCACATGAGACAGCTGCTCCAGATAGTTGCCGCCCTTGACCAGGATGCCCCGGCGGGAGGCCCCGCCGATGCCGCCGAAGAAGGCCAGTGGGATGGATATGACCAGCGCGCAGGGGCAGCTGATGACCAGGAATATCAGCGCCCGGTGGAGCCAGTCGGCCCAGCCGCCCAGGAAGATGGGCGGGATGAAGGCCAGGCACACCGCGCCGATGACCACAGCGGGGGTGTACACCCGCGCAAAGCGGGTGATGAAGTTCTCCGCAGGGGCCTTCTTGCTGGCGGCATTCTCCACCAGCTCCAGTATTTTCGCCACCGTGCTCTCCCCGAAGGGCTTTGTCACCTCCACGGTGAGCACCCCGGTCAGATTCACGCACCCGGAGACGATCTCGTCTCCCACGTTCACCGAGCGGGGCACGCTCTCGCCGGTGAGGGCAGCGGTGTCCAGGGTGGACGCGCCGGTGAGCACCCGCCCGTCCAGAGGCACCTTCTCCCCGGGCTTGACCTGGATGACGTCGCCCACGGCCGCCTCCTCCGGGTCTGCCTCCACGAACTGTCCGTCCCGCAGCACGCTGGCGGTATCCGGGCGGATGTCCATCAGCGCGGCGATGGAGCGGCGGCTCTTGCCCACGGCGTGGGTCTGGAACAGCTCCCCCACCTGGTAGAAGAGCATGACCCCCACCGCCTCAGACCACTCCCCCAGAGCCAGCGCCCCCACCGTGGCCAGGGCCATGAGGAAGTTTTCGTCGAACACCTGGCCGTGGGCGATGTTGCGCACCGCCTTCCACAGCACGTCCCAGCCCACGACGGCGTAGGGGATGAGGTACGCCGCCAGGGCGATGTATCCCGTAGGCTTCCAGATGCTCACGGCGATGAGCAGGGCCCCGGCGATCAGGATACGGGCCAGGGCCTTTTTCTCCTTGCGTGTCATAATAGATCACCTCACATGCTCACCGGGCCCCCGCAGAGGCCCGGCGAAGCGTCATTTCAGCACGATCTGACAGTCGGGCTCCACCTTTTTGCAGCACTTGACCACCTTCTGCATGATCTCGTCGAAGCGGCCCTCGTCGGCCTCGATGGTCATCTTCTGGGTGAGGAAGCTGACGGTGGCGTCGGACACGCCGTCCAGCTTCTTGATGGCGTCCTCCATCTTCCGGGCGCAGTTGGCGCAGTCCAGGTCGATGAGCTTGAAGGTCTTTTTCATAGTGTATATCTCCTCCCAATATAATTACTCGTTGATATGTTCCATGCCCTGGGCGATGAGCGTGCGCACATGGTCGTCGGCCAGGGAGTAGAAGACCGTTTTGCCGTCCTTCCGGGGCTTTACCAGCCGGCCGGTCTTGAGCACACGCAGCTGGTGGCTGACGGCGGACTGAGTCAGGCCCAGCAGCTGGGCGATGTCGCACACGCACAGCTCCGCCTCGAAAAGGGCGTACAGTATTTTTATCCGGGTGGAGTCGCCGAACACCTTGAACAGCTCCGCCAGGTCGTACAGCTTCTCGTCCTCCGGCATCTGCTCCAGTACCTTAGCCACCGTATGCTCGTGCACGCACAGAAAACCGCACCGTTCGATCTCGCCGCTGTCCATGCCGGGACCCCCTTTCAAACAAACATATGATTGATTGTTCATATGTTAGCATATGCAAACGCCCCTGTCAAGGTGTTTTTTTCACTTTTTTCGCCGCACTTGATTTTTCCGCCGCGCCGTGGCACTATATATAGATAAGTGGAAAGCATCTGATGGGAAAGGAGTCCGTATGCCCCAGGAGAAAAAACCAGCGCCCAACCGGAACACGCGCCCCCGCCGGGGGCTTTTGAGCGTTGTGTTCGGACGGGGCCTGGTAGCGCTGCTGATGCTGCTGGCCCAGTTCGTGGTCCTGTTCGTGATATTCGGCCGGCTGGAGCAGTACAGCTTCTATCTGACCGGCGCGGTGACGGCCCTGACGGCGGTGTTCATGGTGTATCTGCTGAACACCCCCTCCGACCCCAGCGTGAAGCTGAGCTGGTGCGCGGTGGTGGCGCTGGTGCCGGTGTTCGGGGTGCTGCTGTACCTGTTCATCACCTTCGACGTGGGCCACCGGACGGAGCAGCGGCTGCTCCAGCGGACGGATACGGAGAGCGCCGGCTGCATGCCGGAGCAGGCCGAGCTCATGGACCGGCTCAAAATGCACGAGCCGTCCTTCTATCCCCTGGCCCAGTACCTGGCCGGGACCAACGGCTACGCCGCCTACGCCAACACCGACGCGGTCTATTTTTCCCGGGGCGAGGACAAGTACGCCGAGATGCTCCGGCAGCTGGAGGCGGCGGAGAAGTTCATCTTTCTGGAGTACTTCATCGTGGAGCAGGGCCAGATGTGGGACGAGGTGCTGGAGATACTGACCCGCAAGGTCCGCCAGGGGGTAGAGGTGCGGGTGCTGTACGACGGCACCTGCTCCATCCTGCTGCTGCCGGCCAGCTATCCCAAGCATCTGCGGGCACTGGGCATCCAGTGCAAGGTGTTCGCCCCCATCCGGCCGTTCATCTCCACCTCCTACAACAACCGGGACCACCGGAAGATCCTGGTGATAGACGGCAAGGTGGGCTTCACCGGCGGGGTGAACCTGGCGGACGAGTACATCAACCGCCGGGAGCGATTCGGCCACTGGAAGGACGCGGCCATCATGCTCCGGGGCGACGCGGTGCGCTCCATGACCCTGATGTTCCTGCGGCTGTGGAACGCCGAGGAGCGGGAGCGGGAGTATGAGCCGTGGCTGCTGCCCGTCTCTCCCCTCCCGGCAGACAGCTCTTTGGGGTATGTGGTCCCCTACGGCAGCAGCCCCTTGGACGAGGAGCGCACCGGCGAGATGGTGTATCTGGACATCATCAACACCGCCCGTGAGTATGTGTACATCATGACGCCCTACCTCATCCTGGACAACGAGATGCTCACGGCCCTGACCTTCGCCGCCCGGCGGGGGGTGGACGTGCGTCTTGTGCTGCCGGGGATACCGGACAAGAAATACGCCAACATCCTGGCCAAGGGCCACTACCGGGCCCTGGTGTCGGCGGGGGTGAAGATCTACGAGTACACCCCCGGCTTCATCCACTCCAAGGTGTTCGCCAGCGACGACACCAAGGCGGTGGTGGGCACCATCAACCTGGACTACCGGAGCCTGTACCTGCACTTCGAGTGCGCGGCCCTGCTCTACAAGTCCCCGGCCATCGCGGACATCCTGGAGGACTTTCTGCAGACCTTCCCCCGCTGCCGGCGCATCACCATGGTGGAGGTGGACAAGATGAAGCTGACCACCCGCCTGGCCGCCGCCATCCTGAAGCTGGCCGCCCCGCTGATGTGAAAGAGAATATAAAATACGGGCGCGGTGCCTCGTGCACCGCGCCCGTATTTTATATTCTCCTTTACGCCGACGGCTCCGGCGTGGAAAAGCCCTCCGCGCCCTGCAGAGCGGCGTCCTCTATCCGGTACGCGTCCATCAGCGCCACGCAGCCCGGCACGTCCACCCGGCCCAGGAACAGTTCGCCCAGCGCGGCGTTCATGTCGTCGGCGCTGTAGCCCACCAGCCGGGACGCGGCGGTGGACACCCGCTCATGGGCGGCGATGGACGCGGCGGCGTCCGTGACCATGGCGGACTGGATGTTGGTGTTCTGGCCGTTGAAGCAGCTGACCGTGGCGATGCCGTCGAAGGCCCTGTTATAGTTCTCCGGGTCGGCGCAGAAGGCGAGGAACGCCAGCGCCTCGTCCACCTTATCGCCGTTTTTGTTGACCATCATCATGTTGAGGTTGCCGCCCTCATAGGTGCCGTCGTCCGCCGTGCCCATGAACACGGGCATCAGGGCGAAATCGTCCACCGTGTACTTCTGCCCGCCCGCAAAGTCCGTATAGAACCAGGTGTCCCAGATGAAGGTCATGACCGCCTCGCCGGAGCCCAGAGCCGGGCTGATGTCATCCCAGCCGCAGCTCATATAGCCGTCGCCGAACCAGCCCGCCTCCGCCGCAGAGCCCAGCCACTGGACCATATCGGTCATCGCGGGTATGTCGGCGTAGGTGACCTCATTGTTGTTGATGCTCTCCAGCAGCTCCGGCTCGTCAGCGAAGATGGGGTCCATGGCGAACTGGGTCATCCAGGTGCAGCCGTCCGCCGGCCAGCAGATGGGGGTATAGCCGGTGTCGGCCAGGGCCTGGCAGAGCATGTCGAACTCCGTCTGGGTGGCGGCGGGCCGCAGGCCCATGCTGTCCAGCAGGGTCTTGTTATAGTAGCAGCCGGACACGGAGCTTTCCCAGAAGGGCAGGCCCAGCAGCGCGCCCTCCCCGCCCGTACAGTACGCCCGGGCGCTGTCGGTCAGCTCCTCCGCCCAGGGCTGGCCGCTCAGGTCCAAGAAATTTTCTGCCACATCGAAGCGGTCCAGGTCGGCGTTGTGAAAGTGCATGAATATATCCGGCACATCCCCGGCGGCGAAGCGCTCAGCGGCGGCGGTCTCAAATTCGCTGTCCTCGAAGGAGACGATCTTCAGCTTATTGCCGGTGGCCTGCTCGTACAGCTCGAACACCTTTGCCAGATAGCTCTTCTGCACATCGGTCTTCTTGCCCATGACCGTCAGGGTGACGCCGGACTCGTCGTCACCGCCGGCGCCGCAGCCTGCCGGCAGCAGTGCCAGCGCCAGCGCCAGAAGCGCGGATAAGCACCGTTTCCACATAGCCTGTCCTCCTTTACGTCCCGGACCCGTCACTGCGCCGGGTCCCCCTTGGGGCCCAGCAGCCGCCCCACCAGCTCGCGCACCGCGTCCATGTCGATGGGCTTGCCCAGATGGCCGTCCATTCCCGCCTCCATGGCGTTGCGCACATCCTCGGCAAAGGTGTTGGCCGTCATGGCCACGATGGGGATGGTCCCGGCGGCGGGATGGCCGCTTGCGCGGATGGCCCGGGTGGCCTCGTAGCCGTTCATCACCGGCATCTGCACGTCCATCAGTATCATGTCATAATATCCCGGCGCTGACCGCTGGAACATCTCCACAGCCTCGCGGCCGTTGGCCGCCAGCTCGCAGCGGGCGCCCTCGATGTCCAGCAGCTCCGTGAGGATCTCCGCGTTGAGCTCGTTGTCCTCCGCCACCAGAAACAGCCGCCCGGCCATCACGCTCTGCTGCTGTGCGTCGGCGGCGGGCCCGACGGGGGCGTCCTCCCTGGCCGGGGTATCCTCCTGCTCCGGGAGCGCGAAGGAGAGCTCCACGGTGAAGGTGGTGCCCTGGCCGGGCTTGCTCTCCACCTTGATGATGCCGCCCATCAGGTCCACCAGATTTTTGGTGATGGCCATGCCCAGGCCGGTGCCCTGTATCTTGTTTGTGACGGAATTGATCTCCCGGCTGAAGGGGTCGAACACGGTCTTGACGAACGCCGGGCTCATGCCGATGCCGTCGTCCGCTACCACAAAGCGCAGCTTTACGTACTGGGGCGCAGCGCCCGGCAGCTCGCTGACCGTAAATCCGATCTTTCCGCCCTCGGGGGTGTACTTGACCGCGTTGGACAGCAGGTTTATGAGTATCTGGTTCAGGCGCAGCTTGTCGCCCACGATCTGCTCCGGCGTCTCGCCCTGCACGCGCATGGTGAAGCTCTGCTTCTTGGCCGCGGCCTGGGGCGCCAGGATGATGTTCAGCTCGTCCAGCAGCCCCGGCAGACTGAACCGGTCCACGTTGAGGCTGGTCTTGCCGCTCTCGATCTTGGACATGTCCAGCACGTCGTTGATCAGGCTCAGCAGATGATCGCTGGAGGCGGTGATCTTGCGGGTATACTCCCGCACCTTTTTCGGATCGTCTGCGTTGCGCGCCAGCAGCACGGAGAAGCCCACGATGGCGTTCATGGGGGTGCGGATGTCATGGGACATGTTGGACAGGAAATTTGACTTGGCCTCATTGGCGCTCTGGGCGGCGTCCAGCGCCTCCTGGAGCTTCTGGTTCATCTGCTGCTCCAGGGTGCGGTCGCTGAGCACGATGATGTACTTCTCCACATTCTGGATGCTCATATGGTATACGTTCATGCGGTACCACCGGCGCTCGCCGGTGCTCTGGTGCATGTACTCGCACTCCCAGTAGCGGCTGCCGCCCAGGGGTATGGCCGCCAGCTCCTGCCGGGGGATGACCACGTCGCAGTCCACGGCGCACTTTTCCATGACGCGGATGTCCTGCTGGGCAAGCTGGGCCGGGATGCCCAGCAGCCGCTCGATGTTGGGGCTGATATAGTCCACGTTCTGGTCGGCGGCGTTGAGCATGATGAAGATGTCGTCCACGCTGTTGGACAGCACGTCGAACATGCGCTC
>CANPXW010000091.1 GCA_947587025.1 uncultured Oscillospiraceae bacterium | reverse complement strand
TTTTTTTCCCCCCCCCCCCCCCCCTGCAACTCATTAAACACTTATCATCAATCATTTACAAGAGTTTTGTTATGGACGGTCGCCGAAATCCTTTTCTTGGGTCTTTTCGTAGCTTCACTCTACGGCGCACATTGGTACAAACTCTCGCAGCTCTTAAGCGTGATCTCCTTTGCATGCCTGTTCTACCTCTTTATTCGGAAGGAGGGCTATCTGTCCCGCCTGCTGGAGCGAGATTGGTGCGTTTGGATCGGGCGCTACGCGTTCGGTATTTTCATCGTTCACAGACTGGTCTTCCGGATTTCGAGACACATTCTTTTGCCGGGACACCGGGAATGGGCGCTCGCTCATCCGTGGTGTCTTCTGGGGGGCATGGCATGCGCCATCATGCTTTTAGCGATGCTTGGTTACCACTGCGTCGAAGTGCCGGTTATGCGCTACATTAAATCGAGATGAATCAAGATAATGGATATTAAGCTCTATCCCAGTGTGATGTGCATGGACTATTCCCGTCTCCGCGAGGAAATCTGTGCCTTTGAGGCTGCCGGAGTCGATGGTTTCCACGTGGATGTGATGGATGGGGACTTTGTAGCCGCTCGTTCTCCGGAGAACCTCATAGCAGGTGTCCGAGCCTGCACCTCTCTACCCCTTGGAGTGCACCTGATGGTCAGGAGACCGGCAGATTACCTTGAGGAAGTTTACGCGAGCCAGCCGGAAACCATCTACGTGCACGCCGAGGCAGAAGACGTTCCTGCCTGTTTGGAAGACGTACGGAGGCATGGTTATCGAGTCGGGCTAGCTGTTTGTCCTGAGACCCAATCCGATGGGATAGCCTCTCTCTTCCCCGCTGTGGATCAATTGTTGATCCTGCGTGTTACGCCCGGGTGCTGCGGACAGCCCGCTATCCCGCACGTGGAACCTAAAATAGCTCAATTGCTTCGCTTCCTTCAGCGTTCCTACGGTATTACATGCGATGGAGCGGTCACGGCAGACTTTGTCGCCAAATGGCACGCAAGAGGAGTGGAGCATTTCGTGTGCGGTATGGCGAGTGGGCTATACACCATCAGGGATAATTCTGTAGATGAAAGGCGGAAGCAGTTGCGCGCTCTGCGAGGGATTTAACAATATAAATTTAACCGATAATCAATAAGATATGATGTTCAATGATTCCGAGGGTTTGTCACGTTTGCTCAATAAGTCTCGTGATGAGATATTGTCATTGTATGAGTGGAAAAGCGAATGGATCAAACTCAATTGCTACGCCAATGCGATCTTTGCACTCCACCAAAAGGTGTTTCCCAAATATCGACATTGCCATGTGGGAGAAGATGTAGTGATCGTGGCGTGCGGTCCATCGGTCAGACATGCGCCGGTGATTCATGGAGCCAAGCATTTGGCTGTTAACAGGGCTCTCTTCGATCAGAGATACAGATTCGATTATTTTTTTACAATGGATATGCGTTCAGCGGGAAGTTGTGTGGAGTTGGCTGCTACCTATGGATGTAAAAATTTTGTCGGAATTTACATGCAGCTCTGGCGCGAGAATACATCCTTGGATCGATGGACTAATGTAATTCCGGATGTTTTGATTGAAAAAATGAACCCCGAACGATTTTATATGGGCTATGCCCTCGATCCTTTCTATGACATATCAATTCTTCCCTTGTTTGATCGAGGAACTATAGCACACCCCGCGTTGAACTTCGCGCTCTGGACGAACCCACGACGCATCTACCTCATCGGCTGCGATTGTTCCAATGCAGGTTACGCAGAGGGGGGAAGAAAACAAGTTCTTCTCTCGGAGAAGCATCACAGGGATATCATTATAGGTTATCATCAGCTCAAAAAATTGAGAGATTATTTTTGTCCCGATGTCGAGATAATCTCTGTTAACCCTGTTGAACTCAAGGGGCTCTTCAAGGATGTCTACACGGACGGTTATCTCTCTGAACACGAGGAGATTGCCAAGAAAGACGTCGAAATCATCAAAGAGGCAGGTGATTCCTGAAAAACCAAGATCTTGATCCTCGATTGCCCCAATCATAATCATCGCCCACATAACCGCAAGGGAAAATGCCGGTAGAAGTAAAAAAATTGGTGCGGTTCCATGAAAGAGTAAAGGAGCTCTGCAAGGCAGGTGAATACAACCTGCTGTTGCATAAGCATCTGGGGGATATTTTTTATGCGGTGGCACTGAAAGAAGAATTTGAAAGACAAATGGGGAGGAAGCTTCACTTCATCGTGAGACCTGATCATGTGTTTCTTCTGAAAATGCTGGGAGCAACGAATTACAGCGTATGCAATTTTCGTCGGATAGAAAACGCAATAATTCAGGCAAATTACCCATGGCTGCCAATGCCGGGACAGAAAACATATTATCTCGATGTTGTCATTCAAGACCTTTTTTTATCGGTACCCGTGTTGGGAGAGCCCTTTGTATTGGGTGGAGTACAGTTGGGATTTCTCTTATTTGACTTGTACTGGTGCAGACAATGGGCTTCCTATCTATTAGGACGAACCGATTTCCAATACCCGGTGCCGAAGAGGAAGGTTCCGATGTCTCTTGAGGGGGAAAGGATAGTGAGTCGGCTAGCGCCGTTGGGAAAGATCATTCTATTGGCGCCGGAAGCAGCCACGGCGACTGAAATAGCGCCAGAGATTTGGGATGCATTGTCGGAAGAATTCTCCAAGAAGGGGTATGTAGTGGTGACTAATTCGAAAAAATACAGCATTAAACACACCACAAGTGCTTTCGATTTGGGTTTATCTTTGCCGGATGTGATTGCGCTGGGGCAGAGGTGCGCCTACGTGTTTTCGCTGCGGTCAGGTCTATGTGACGTGTTGGTGGGGATTGGGAAACGCTTGTATGCGTTTTATCCGGCGATGCTGAGGAGGGAGTTGGGGAGTTTGATTAAACCTTTTACTGAGCCGACGGAGGTCAATGAGATTCAATTCTATCATTGGAAGACAAGTCCGCTTATATGGGAAGGAGAGGATTTGACACCGTGTGTGCAAAGGGAACTGGATAAGCTTAAGAAGATGTATCGAAGGGAGCGAAGGCTTCTCGCATTTTCCAACAAGAAGGGAAAGCCGGGGCATCAGTTCTGGAGCGGGGTGTTCAATTCAGTGGCGGGGGAATCGCATCAATTTCCGGAGAACAACGTGGAGAATCTGCCGAAGGAGAGAGAAAAAGAAGTGAAGGTACTCGGGATAACGGTGTACCGAAGGAAGAGAGAAGTCCCGGGCGGAGCGATCCGAGAAACTCTGCTGGGAGGTTTGTGGCACGAGAGGCGGCTGGGGAAAAGTAAGAAGGTGTGTGTGTGCGGAATGCAGGTGTATTCGCGCAATAAGAGAAGGAAGAAGGTGCTGGGGATTACGCTGAAAAGGTACGATTATGAGAGACAGTGGTTTGAGGTGCTGGCGCAAAAGGTTGGGGAGAAGTATGACGATGTGTACCTGCTGAGGCACAACATGGGGGAGACATATGTGGAACTCATTTGCATGGAGGAGCGGGTGCGGGGGCACGGGTCGAAGAGACCGCTCGTGGTAGCGCGCGAGAAGAGGTATGAGGAATTGTGCAGGATGATGTTGCCGAAGTGGATCGTGGTGCGGCACATCCCGTTGGATCAGGGAGAGATTCACGATATCTTCTGCGAGCAGGGGAAGGAGTATCGGGAGATCATGATTGAGGCTGAGGGGCACCGCTTTTTCTGCTCTACCCCACGCATAGCGGAACACATGGTTGAATTGCGAAGGAAAGACCCCCAGGTCAATTTCTACAGCTACATGTGCGAGAGTGTGGGGGCAAAAGCAGAGAGAAGCATACCGCGACTGCGGGCGAAGAAAGAGGTAGAGGAACTGGCGATGGATCTGATGCAGAGAGAGGGACTGGAGGAAGGGAAGTATGTCGTGCTGATTCCGGAGGCGGTATCCACGCAAATGATTCCGGAGAGCTTTTGGCTCGATCTGGAGGAGAAGTTGACCAAGAGAGACTACAAAGCATATATCAACCGGACCATAGGGAATAACGTGGGCGTGCCCGTAGAGGTGCTGGTGGAAGTGAGCCGCCATGCTGCCGGGGTTATCACGCTGGGAAGTGGAATCGCGATTGTACTTGCGAAAGAGGTGTGCCACATGGATATTATCTACACCGCCCTGAGAAACAAGAAAGCAAGATGCGATGCCGACATGGTCATGAAGCTGTATTCGGTGCGGCACATACCGAGCGTGGACATGCAGTCCATCAACGAATACAACAGCGAAAAAATAAGCTACGATGCCCTCGTGGAGCAAATTATCGCAAACTATTGAACGCCATGAATGAAAATAATAAAAACTATCAACAAATGAAAATCAAGGCTCTCATACCGATCCGAACGTCCTATGGCCGTCGACCATACATGCAAAATAAGAAACTACCATTCTTTTAAAAATTTTGTTCGGTCTATATACCCCGAAATTGAAATCATTTCCATAAATCCCGTTAAATTGCGAGGCCCGTTTAGAGATGTCTATACAGAATCATATTTGGTGAATCATCCAGAAATAAGCGGCAGCAATTACCAAATCATCCATGAAGAAGAAATCATATGAGAACAGTAGCATTTATTCCTATAAAACTCAATAATGAAAGGACGCCAGGCAAAAACACCAGACGTTTTACCGACGGAACTCCTTTGTGTCATTTTGTTCAAAGAACACTTTTAAAGCTTATGGAGGTAGACGAAGTGTTCGTATACTGCAGTCAACCTGAGATACAGGACTACTTACTCGAAGGAAGTCGCTTTATTCAAAGGCCAAGTTCATTAGATACGAAGGAGACTCTTTGTGGAGACATTATTCAAAGCTTTCTTCAAACGGTGAAAGCGGACGTGTATATCATGGCAAATGCTACTTCTCCCTTTGTCACAACAGAAACATACCGAACATGTATTCAGACCGTACAAAAAGGAGACCACACATCTGCTTTTGCATCCAAACGACTACAAAATTTTATGTGGTACAGAAATCATCCTCTAAATTTTTCGCTAGATAAGGCTCCCAGGACACAGGACATGGAACCGGTATTCTGCGAATTATCGTCTCCTTATGTCTTTAGAAGAGAAGTTTTTGAGCAATTCCACGGGAGAACAGGGGAAGATCCGTATATCCACGAGTGTACAGAAATCGAAGCCATCGACATAGATTACCCAGAGGATTTTGATTTAGCCGACGTTGTGTACATGAATCTTTTAAGAAGAAAGGATGAATATAAATGATTAAGTTGCTAGACTGTACCTTACGTGATGGCGGACATGTCATCGATTGTCATTTCGGGAAGGAGAAGATAAAGGATATTGTTGACTCCTTGGGGCGCAGCGGATGTGATATCATTGAATTGGGCTTCCTGCGAGACGATGTGTCGCGTGATGAAAATGATAGCATATATGCAGATGTAAGACAGGCGGAAGGATATTGCTCAGATAGAAATACGGCAGAGTATGCACTGATGGTGCAGGAAGATCAGTATGATGTCCGACAACTAGAGGAATTTGACGGGCAAATAGAGCACATACGCGTTTCGTTCCATACATACGATAAAAAAGAGGGGTTGAAATGTGCAAGAATTGTGAAAGAAAAGGGGTATAAGCTTCATATTAATCCGATTAATTTCGCAGGATATAATATCGAGGAAAAGAAGTATTTGTTGAACGCTGTGAATGAGCTAAATCCTCACACGTTCACCATTGTTGATACATTCGGATCATTGTTAGTAAGACAGCTGGGAGAGATTTATCAGTTGTTGGGGAATTATTTAGAGCCGGGAATCTGTGTAGGCTTGCACTTTCATGAAAATCTGGCGTCTTCTTTCGCCTTGGCGCAATACTACATCATGCTCAACGAAGGAAAAAGAGAGATATCAATAGATTGCAGTATTGATGGTATTGGGAAGATTCCCGGCAATCTCCCAATAGAATTAATCATGGATTTCTTGAATAGGCAAGAGGGGAAAAGTTACGATATTTCTGCACTAGCGCAAGTCAACGAGGCAATTATCCGTGGAATTAAGGGAAAGTCCCCGTGGGGATACAGTCTCCCGTATGCACTCAGTGCTCAGAGGCACATACACAGATCTTATGCTGCCTACGCTGTCCGTATGGGAATGAAACCACAAGAGATACTCAATTTTCTCGAAAGAATCCCAAGGGAAGAGGGTGCTCTTTGGAGCGAGACCGTTGCCGTAGATTATACAACAAAAATTTAGGTTTGCTTTTTACTATAGGATTAAAAAAACAAACAAAAAAGCCCCCAATTTATGAAAAACATGTTTACGTTTATTATTTGGGACATAGATGGAACGCTGCTAGATACATCGTCTGGAGTTTACACTGCTATTGATTACACGTTAAGTAGTATGGGAGAATCAAGGAGTCGAGAGGAAATTACTCGCATGGTACATTCATCAACAATAACAAAGGCATTTGGTGAAGTTGCAGGATTTGACTCCCGTAGAACCTTAGAGGCAGTCGATATATTTCGCACCAGATACATTGAAAAGGATATTCTGAAGGCTAAGACATATCCGGGGATCATAGAAATCCTGAGAGAATTACATAGCAATGGAGTAAAGCAGGCTGTGGTGAGCAATAAACGGGATGACTGTGCGAAAAAGATTTGCTCACATTTCAAGATCGATGCATATTGCTCCCCGATCATAGGGGCAGACAGATATAATAGCCTATCAAAAAAAGATTTACTAAGTAGGTGCCTTGGGAAGCTGAACTGCAAAACTCCCCAGGATGCCATACAGATTGGAGATACGGAAGGGGACAAGCAGGCAGCTTCCGAAAAAGGAGTGAAATTTCTCGGTGTCAACTATGGCTATGGCTTTCGCGACGTAAAGGGCTATGCCAACTCGCCGGAGGATATTCTCAGAAAGCTAGAGCAGATATGAAAAATATTATCGTGGTATCACCTTTTCTCGGCAGTCACTTGTCATGTAGTTCATGGACAGAAATTTCTCAAAAGTTGCTGGCTTTTAAAGAGGATGTCGAGATAAGACAAATTTTTTCACAAACTAATCAATTTAAACTTATGAAAATAACAACTCTACCAGGAAATAAATTACTAAGTATGCTGGGCATTATTGCCAGTATCGTTGGACCAGTGTTAAGCAAATTCAATGTGTGTACAACGATAATATTTCTTCTGCTGCTTCTAATTATGCTATGCTGGGCTTTTTATGATGAGTATTATTTCCCGAGGGAAACAAAAATGTATTGTAAAAGCAACAGTCGTCTTGCCCAAGATATACGGAATCCGGATGAATTAGCGAAGATGGACATCAAAGAGTGTTGCAAAGATCTGGAAACAGGCATTTTAAGCAGAGCTCAAGGGAGGGATAAGATCATCATCCAAATAGCTT
>CANPXW010000090.1 GCA_947587025.1 uncultured Oscillospiraceae bacterium | reverse complement strand
CGAACCCCCGGCCCCTTGCGGAGTCACTGGTTTTCAAGACCAGCTCCATAAACCACTCGGACATCTCTCCGCATGCCTGAGTATATTATCACAGAAAACAGGGCCTGTCAATCGAAATAGAGCGATTTTTTCGCCGGGACTGGGAATGGAGAGGGTTTTGTGATATGATGGACGGCAGGAACAGATACAGAAGGGAGGCAGCGGGATGAAGTATCATGTCAACGGCAATTGCATCGGCTGCGGGATGTGCGTGGCCACCTGTCCGGCCATCTTCCGCATGACGGAGAGGGGTCAGGCTCAGGCGTCGGCGGCGGATGTGTCCCCGGAGGACGCCTCCGCCGCCAAGTGGGCCAGGAGCGGCTGTCCGGTGAACGCCATCGAGACGGCAAAGTGAGCGGCAGCGCCGGCGCTATGCTATGTCCTTTGTGGTATAGCGCCGGAAGGCGGCCATTATGCCCGCTGTGGCGAGGGCCATCCCACACAGCACCAGCGGCGTGTCCAGCCGCCCGGCGGAGAGGATGTCCGCGCCCTCGCAGTAAGCGAAGGCGGTCAGATATTTGAGCGGCCTGGCGCGCTCGGCTATGTTGGCCAGCAGCTCCAGAAAGTACATCATGGCCGTCAGCCCCAGGCCGACGCCCGCGCTGGACCGGCGCGGGAAGGCCGATAGGCCGAAGCAGACGCACCCCAGCTCCAGGTGCATGATGGTGCAGGCCCCGTGCAGCAGGAGCAGCGCCCGCCAGGGCACGGCCTGGCCGATCAGCGCGACCGACAGCGCGGACAGACCCAGCAGGACCAGGTCCATGGCCCCGATCTGCGCCAGCACCGCCGCCAGCTTCTCCGCCGTCACGCGCCTGCGGGACATCGGATGGGTCAGCAGCAGCTCCGCCGTCCGGTCCCGCTCCTCCCGTGACAGGGCGCAGACGCCGGTCATGCTGGCATAAAACGCCCCGCCCAGGCCCAGGATGTTCCCGCACTCCACAGCGTAATAGCCCGTCAGCGTCCCCATGTCCAGCCGGTCCATGCCGAAGGCGGCGGTGAATCGGCCCATAGACGCGAACATATCGCCCACGGCGGCCATCTGGCCCTTCATCTCGGGGTAGAGGAACACACAGGCGCACAGCAGCGCGCCGATACAGCCGGTCCAGAGGACGAACGCGGTCCGCCCCTGGCGCAGCTCATGCCGGACGAGCGTCATTTTCAGCGCCTCCTTTTCCGTAATAATGCAAAAATACCTCCTCCAGCGTGGGTTCAGTGATGGCCAGGTCCTGTATCTGCCCCCGGGCCAGCGCCGCCAGCAGCGCGTCCATATCGCCGCTGTAGAGAAAGTCCGCGCCCTCGTCCGTGACGCGCTCATCCCGCACCCCGTCCAGCCCCTCCAGGCAGACGCAGCCACGGATGGATACACGCCTGGCCCCAGTGTGGATGAGCTGCTCCACGGCGCCGGCGGCGATGACGCCGCCCTGGCGGATGACGGCGGCGTGGCTGCAGTGGCGCTGCACCTCCGATAGGACGTGGCTGGAAAGAAACACGGTGGCCCCCGCCGCGCGGCGCTCACTAAGCAGGGCGAAAAACTCCCGCTGCATCAGCGGGTCCAGGCCGCTGGTGGGCTCGTCGGCGATGAGCAGCTCCGGCTCGTGCTGCAGCGCGCAGACGATGGCTGTCTTTTTCTTATTGCCCAGGGACAGCTGGTCCGCCCGCCGGGACGGGTCCAGCTCCAGCCGCCGGCACAGCCGCTCCGCCGCTTTGCCGCAGTCCATCCCGCGCAGCTCGGCGCTCAGCCGCAGCACGTCCCGGACCCGCATCCCCGGCCAGAACGCCGGCTCCGCCGGCAGATACCCCGTCCGCGCCAGGATGCGCTCCCGGTCCTTCACCGTATCCAGGCCCAGCATCTGCGCCCGGCCGGCGGTGGGCCGCACCAGGCCCAGCAGGGTGCGGATGAGGGTGGACTTGCCCGCGCCGTTGGGACCAATGAGGCCGAAAAGCTGCCCCCGCTCCACCGTGAGACTGACGTTTTCCATGCCCCGTATCCGGCCGTAGTATTTTGTCAGGGCCTCTGTCCGGATAGCGTCCATCAGTCCGGCTCCTTCTGCAGATACACGCTCTTCCAGAAGGCCAGAAGCTGTTTGAAGTCCCGCTCCATCCGCTCCATGTCCACGTCGCCCCGCTGGACCATCTCCCACAGATACCCCTCCGAGGCCCAGTACATCTCCCGGTACATCATGGGGATGTCCAGGCCGGGGATGAACTGGGCCGGGTCCAGGTCCATGCGGGTCTGGTCCGACTTGAAGTTGAAGTAGCGGTGGTAGCTTTCCTGGATGGCGGCGCATATCTCCGGGTCCTTCTCATAGAAGGCTCGGATGGTGAAGCCGGCTATGTCTGGGTACTGGCGGATGAGCTCCATTTTCGCCCGCATGCCCCGCTCCATGCTGGCGAACAGGTCCTTTTGCCCGTAGCAGCCGCAGTCTGTCAGCGCCCGGATGGTCAGCCGGGCCGCCTCGTCCCACAGATAGAGGTAGAGCTCCTTTTTGTTGCGGAAGTAGTGGAACAGCAGGCTCTTGCTGATGCCAGCCGCTGCGGCGATCTGGCTCATAGGGCTGTTTTTGTAGGCGTTCTGGGAGAACACCCGGTAGCCCGCGCCGAGGATGGCCCTCTGCTTTTCCGCCGGCAGGGAGAAAAATCTCTCGTTCATATCGCGCCTCCTTCGTCCGTTCGTTCGCGGCCATTGTATATCCGTTGACCGTTTTTGAGAAGACCCCTCCGGCGGTGTTGTATTGTTTGGAAGAATTTGCTATACTGGCCCAAACACGGATAAAAGGAGCGGCGCATATGAACGACTGGCTGGAGAGCGTATACAGCGACGGCACGGCCCTATTCGTCAGTAAGCCGTCGCCGGACATAGGCGACCGGGTGAAGATACGCCTGCGGATGTACGAGGGCGCGCCGGTGCGGCACGTGCTGCTGCGGTACTGGCGCAACGGCCTGGAGCAGACGGACCGGGCCCGTGTGGTGCGCCATGAGAGGGGCCTGTGCTGGTACGAGGCGGTGCTGCCCGTCACCGAGCGGCGGATGCGCTACCGGTTCGAGCTGGTGTGCGACGATGGGCTGTGGTTCTATACCCAGCGGGGACTGACCAGCTGCATGCCAGACCATACATACGAGTTCTCTCTGCTGGCCGATTACGTGCAGCCTGCCTGGGTGAAGGACGCGGTGTTTTATCAGATCTTCCCCGAGCGGTTTTGTAACGGCGATCCGGCCAACGACGTGCAGCCCGGCGAGTACAGCCAGGAGGGCCATCCGACTCTCCGCATGCGGTGGACGGACACGCCCCTGAACTATGAGAAGGGCCGGTGCCTGGACTTTTACGGGGGCGACCTGGAGGGGATACGGCAGAAGATACCGTATCTGAAGGACCTGGGCGTCACGGCCCTGTACCTCAACCCCATCTTCCGCGCCCCGTCGGTGCACAAGTACGACTGCGTGGACTACTTCCATGTGGACCCCCACTTCGGCGGAGACGAGGCGCTGGCGGCGCTGAGCCGCGATCTGCATGAAAACGGCATGCGCCTTATCCTGGACATCTCCATCAACCACACCGGTGCCAATCACCGCTGGTTCAACCGGGACGGGATGTTCTTTCCCACGACGGAGGGAGCCTATCATAATCCCGACGCCCCGGAGCGGGGCTACTACTTCTTCGGGGAAGGGAACAGCTACCACGGGTGGTTTGCCAACGCCAACCTGCCCACTCTCAACTACACCTCCCAGGCCCTGCGGGACGCCATATACAGGGCGGAGGATTCGGTGCTGAAAAAGTGGCTCAAGCCGCCCTACAGCATCGACGGCTGGCGCTTCGACGTGGCGGACACCTTCGCCCGCAACGATGACGTGCAGCTTGCAGACCAGCTCTGGCCGGAGATACGCCGGAGCATCCGGGCGGAGAACGGTCAGGCGTACATCCTGGCGGAGGACTGGGGCGACTGCGCGGACCGGCTCCAGGGGGACGCCTGGGATTCGCCCATGAACTACTACGGCTGCGGCCGGCCCATCCGGCAGTTTTTCGGTCAGCCGGACATGCTGCTGGGCAGAGACCCCCGCATCCGCCGGGTACGGTACACCATGACGGCCGGGGACCTGGAGAATCGGGTGATGCAGCACCTGGCAAAGCTGCCCTGGGCGTTCTGGGAGAACCAGTTCAACCTCTTCGACAGCCACGACGCCAGCCGCCTGCACAACGACCCGGCCATATCGCCCATGGCATACCGGGGGGCGGTGTACTTCCAGTTCATCCTGCCCGGCGCGGCCAGCATCTACTACGGCGACGAGGCCGCCATCGGCGGCCGGCTGGGCACCAACGAGGGATGCCGCTATCCCATGCCCTGGCAGAGGGATTTCCAAAAGGGGTGGATGTTCAGGCTCTACCGCACCATGGCCCACCTGAAGGCAGACCATCCCTGCCTTGCCAGGGGCGGGATGAAATTCCTGTACGCCCAGGGCCAGACAGCCGCCATCGCCCGGTTCGACCGGACGGAGGCGTTCCTGGCGGTGCTCTCCGCCGGCGGGCAGGACGAGCGCATACGCCTGCCTCTGGGCGCCATCGGCGCCTGCGGCCTGGCGGATACCGACGTGATGGGGGAGGCGCTCTCCTGGCGGCCGTTGGACGAGAACAGCGTGGAGCTGACCGTCCCGGCGGGGACGTGTTATTTCGTCCAGTGCAAAATGAAGAAAAAATGAAAATACGCCCCGACGGAGCTTCCGTCGGGGCGTATTGCTGTATTCAGTCCTCCAGCGGCAGCTCGCCGCCGTCCTCGGTCAGCTGCTCCATCCGGCCGTCGGCGATGAGATACGCCTCGCCGTACAGGGTCTCCTTTCCGTCCTCGGACAGCACATAGCTGCCGTCCGGCAGCACCAGAAAGGCCCGGCCCTCGCTGTCGGGGATGGCGATGTCGTCGAAAAGGTCCAGCCCGTCCAGGGTGTCGCCGGCGATGGTGTTGAAGTGGGGGATGATATTCACATCCGTCAGGCCCAGGCCGGGGAGGAAGCGCTCATAATCCGGGTCCACCGCCTCGCCCTCCAGCTCCGGATGGGCGTAGACCGTGTCCGCGCTGTTCATGCTGCCGGCGCTGATGCCCATGAGCACGCCGTCAAAGCCGGCCAGCAGGTCCCGCAGGCCGATGGCCCGGAAAAAGGCGTTCTGGGTGGGCACATGGCCGCCGGCGAGGATGATGAACTGGGCGTTTTCGATAAGCTGGGCCGCGTCGCCGGCGTTCCTGCCATCCAGCACCGCAAATTCAGTAAAGGCGAAGCCGGCCCTCTCCAGGCACTCGGCCGTACTGTCCGCGTAAAGGTCCGTCTTCTCCCAGTCCTCCGGGTCAGAGCAGACGTACAGCGCCCGGCAGGGGTAGGGCACGGCCAGATGCAGCCGGTGTATAAAGCCATTGGCGGGGTTCAGGTCCAGGGTATCGGGGACCATCGGGGAGCTGGTGAAAAAGCAGATCATGGGTCATTTTACCTCTTTCGGTGGTTTTCTGCGCTCCCGCTGGCGGTATTCCTTGGGACTGACGCCCTCTACACGGCGGAAGCACTGGGAAAAATAGCTCAGGGAGGAGAAGCCCAGCACCTGGGCGATGTGGGACAGAGAGTGGTCCGTCTCTGCCAGCAGAAAGCGGCTCTCCTGGATGCGCCGGCGGGTCAGGTAGCGGATGGGGGAGACGCCGTACTCCTTCTGGAAGGCGTGGCTGAGGTAGAACTTGTTCAGATGGGCCACCGCCGCCAGCTGCTCCAGCGTCAGGCTCTCCTTGAAGTGGTTGTCGATGTACCGCCGCACCAGCGCGCACTCCCGGCTGGACTTCTGCTCGGCGGGAACGGGGAAGAGCACCGACTGGTGCTGCCGGGTCATGAGGATGAGCAGGATGCGCAGCAGGCTCTGGCACACCGCCGCCCGGTCGGCCCGGCCGGAGGCGGCCTCCTGGGTGAGCAGGTCCAGACAGACCGCCGTCTGCCGCTGCTGGGCAAAGCCGTGCAGCAGGATATACCCACCCGGCCCCGCGTGCAGCTCCAGCCCGTCCACGCCCAGCACCACGTATTGCAGCGGGTCGGGTTCCTGGCTGCGCTCGGTGTGGGGCACGCCGGGGTTGACGGTGATCAGATCGCCGGCGGTCAGCGGCACCGTGTCCTGCTGCAGCTGCAGCGAGCCCACGCCTCCCAGCACGAAGAACAGCTCCGCGCAGGCGTGGATATGGGGCTCCGAATCCCACTCGGTGCTGTACTGCGCCCTGGTAACATACAAAAGCTGGGCGCCGTCCAGCCCCGGCACAGGCTCCTCCTGGGGCAGGATATATTGCTGTGTGCTCACCGAGACCGCCTCCTCTTTCGCACATACGCTCCGCCGCTGGTGCACACATTATACGTTTTTTTCCGCCGTAATGCAACAGGCCGTGTCCCATTTAGCGTTGTGCAATATAACGTATTTAGCGTTGCAAATTATAAAAATTGCCCAGTTAACTTCAATGTAACAAATAGACAATAAGTAAAAATACATAAAAATAGCAATAAAAATAAAAAGATGAGCAATATATTTATTGTTTTCGCTGTGTAAAAGTATATACTTGAGCCATGAACAGTCAGAAGCAAGCTGTATTTTCAACAAAAAATATTTTAGGAGGAACGATCACATGAAGAAGCTTCTCAGCATGATCCTCGCGGTGGTCATGGTCCTGTCTCTGGGCGCCTTTGCCCTGGCGGACGACCCCGTAGAGATCACTTTCTGGTCCATGTGGAACGAGGGCGAGCCCCAGGCCGAGGTCATTGCCGCAGCTGCCGAGGCCTATGAGGCCGAGACCGGCGTGCACGTGAACATCGAGTGGAAGGGCCGCGATCTGAACACCCTGATCACTGCCGCCCTTGAGTCCGAGGAAGACCTTGACCTGTTCGAGGACGACTTCAACCGTCTGGGCCAGGTGGATGCTCCCTACACCTATGACCTGACCGAGATGGCGGAGGCCGCCGGCTACGAGGGCTATCCCGTGTTCAACGACTTCTCCATCAAGTGGGCCGGCTTCCTGAACAGCATCACCGAGCAGCCCAACGTGGGCGGTGTGTTCTACGACAAGGACGCCTTCGAGGCCGCCGGCATCGAGGCCGCTCCCACCACCTGGGAGGAGTTCCTGGATGTGTGCGCCAAGCTGAAGGACGCGGGCATCGACCCCCTGGCGCAGGACGGCGCTTACACCAACTTCACCTTCTACTACCAGCTGGTCCGCCATCTGGGCGAGGAGGGCATCGCCGACCTGCGTGAGAACGGCGGCTGGGCCGAGAGCGAGGGCGCTGTCGCCGCTGCTCAGGAGATCATTGACCTGGTCAACGCCGGCTATCTGGCCGAGGGCGCTCCCGACGAGTATCCCGCCAGCCAGAACAAGATCGGTCTGGG